>JAFLJW010000130.1 GCA_022712815.1 Pseudodesulfovibrio sp.
CCAGAGGTCGGTCATGGTCAGTCCCTGCTGTTCACGGATGGTGAGCATCTCGTCACATACCCGCAAGATGATATGGATCGCCTCATCGAAATCGTGTGCAACCTGCTGGCTGACGAAACGCGCCGGGAATCAATCGCCCAGGCAGGTCTTGCCGAAATAAATTCCAAGCATCGTCCCGTACACCGGGCGCAGACATTGCTGGACGCCATCAAAGGACTTGATAAAACAGCGGTTAAAACCCGCCTTGGGCAATCGGCAATGATTCGCTCCAAGTATCTGAAACTCATCTATCTTCACTGGGCCGAGGCATACGGTGACACGGAATTGGGAAGGAAATATTTGGCGGCAGCCACAGCTCGTTAGGTGGATAATTGGCGACACGCCCTAATATTCACCGCTGGTATCAACTGTTTTTCTACCGGTTTTCTTCTGGCTTGTCCGTTTCTTGCGGTCAAGCCGTTTGCGTTTTGCGCTCTTTGGAATCGCTGTGTTCTTCCTTGGTATCACAGGCTTTAGTGCCCATTGCATCAGTTCTATGAACCGCTCTATTGCTGAGTCCTTATTGCTTTTTTGACTACGGAATCTTTGAGAATTGACCTGAAGCACGCCGCGCTGATTGATCCTGCGCCTGAGTTTGCCCTTGACCGCCACTTTTTGAAGTTGAGTCAGGCTGCTCGTTTTATCCACATTAAACAAAAGCGTCACTCGCGAATCAGTCGTATTGACATGCTGGCCACCCGGCCCGGAACTGCGGCTGGTGATAAAACGTATCTCGCCAAGTGGGATGGAAATTATGTCTGTGATTCGCAACATGATGGAAACCTGCCATGCCTTCTTTGACACCGCAAGTCCATATTCATTGACACGGAGCGGACTTTACGTAGAATCCGCCTCATCAAAAACATTATCAAGGATGAAATTATGACCAAATCATGCCCCTGCGGCTCCGGCAAGGAACATGTCGAGTGCTGTACTCCCTATATTTCCGGTGACAAGCCAGCACCCACAGCCGAGGCCCTCATGCGCTCTCGCTATTCCGCCTATGTATTCAAGGAGATCGACTACCTGCGTGAAACTCTGTCCCTTGAAGCACAGAAGGATCATGACGACAAGTCCGTCAAGGAGTGGGCCGAAGCTGCCGACTGGCAGGGCCTGACCATCCACGAGACTCAGGACGGTGGCGAAAAGGACGATTCCGGTATTGTCGAATTCTCCGCCCACTATATCGTCGATGGAGTCGCCCAGACCCACCGTGAACGTAGCCAGTTCAAACGGATAGGCGAAAACTGGAAATATGTGGATGGTGACATGACCTTCGAGCCGCCCGTCAAAAAAGATCCCAAAATAGGCCGCAACGAACCTTGTCCTTGCAAGTCCGGTAAAAAATACAAAAAGTGTTGTGGTCGATAGGCTAATCAAAGTTGCCTCTGGCGGACCGGAGGCAAGACGTGGTATGCACATGGATTGCAATCGATAATTGACTTTTCGATGACGGGTTGGGTGGATTGCCAGCACGATTTACACTTCAGGTAGTATTGGTCCTGATGTGTTATAATGTCCTTTCCAAATAAGGCGAGAGGCCGTAGTATCAATAAATCTTTTTGGGATTGTGTTTGTTTGTGCGGAGTTCGGCATTTAAAGACAGAGGCTGACTGGTTTGGTGATCCCTTTACGTAATATCAGTATCAAGTACCGCCTCATGGGGTGGTTCGCAGTTCTTTTTATCCTGACCACAGGTGTGGCCGGAGGCTTAATCTATTCTGTGGTGCGCGACGCTGTTGAGGACAATATTCATTCTGAATTGACCTCTGCCACGGATGCCATTCGAAGCATGGTCCAGACTGCGGCCAAGGTTTCGGTTCGCAACAGGCTCCGAGCCATTGCCGAAAAAAATATTGATATTCTCACAGAGCTTCAGTTCGAAATTCGGTCTGGGAACATGACCGAGGCTGAGGCAAAGGGGTTGGCTGAAAGACTTCTTTTGAGTCAAACCATAGGTGAAACTGGATATATTTACTGTGTTACGAGCAAGGGTATACTTGATGTGCACCCCTCGCCGAGCCTGCGGGGGAGCGATGTGTCTACTAATTGGCTGAGCCAGAAGCAGGCCGAGCAGCTCAGTGGATATCTGGAATACGACTGGGCCAATCCGGGTGAGAAGCAGGCGCGGGCCAAGGCTCTCTATATGGAGTATTTTGAGCCGTGGGACTGGATTGTCTCTGTTTCATCCTATCGAGAGGAGTTCTACACCCTTGTAGATATTGATGATTTTAGATCCGGTGTCGAGTCGTTCATGCTCGGAGATTCAGGGTATGTTTTCATCATGACAGGCAAGGGTGAGATTGTCGTTCACCCTTGGCTCATGGGGGACGTTTCTCAGGCCATGGATGCCAGTGGCAGGTTGTTGTTCAAGGAGATTCTTTTCCTGCGCAATGGGCAATTGACCTATTTATGGAAGGACCCGGCCTCTGAAAAACCTCGTAAAAAACTGATGTTCTTCCGGTATCTCCCGGAGCTTGACTGGATCGTTGGCTCCACCAGCTACCTTGATGAAGTATATGTACCACTAATCAGATTGCGGAACATAATGCTGCTTGCGGCATTTTTCTCGATTTTGTTCATAATTCCTCTCGGATATTATCTGGGGAGATCTTTTTCCCGACCAATTTCTCGGCTGACGGCCAAGATGCGGGATGCGGACAAGGGTGATTTTAGCATTCGTGCCGACAGTGACGCCCGAGGGGAAGTTGGTGAGCTTGCCACGCATTTCAACCAATATATCATGCGGCTTGAGGATTTCCGGGATGAACTCAGGGCCGAAATCGAGGAGCGAATCCGTACGGAGATGCAGCTCAAGCTTTTCGCGAAAGTTTTCGAGAACGCCCTTGAAGGGATTTCCATCACGGACAAGGGCGGCGATATCATGGCTATTAATCCTTCCTTCACGACCATCACTGGCTACACGGCGAGCGAAGCTCTGGGTCAAAATCCGCGAATTCTCAAGTCAGATCGGCATAACCCTGAATTTTATGAGGAAATGTGGGACAGTCTCAAGGAAAAAGGAACTTGGCAGGGCGAGATATGGAACCGGCGCAAGAACGGAGAATCCTACCCTGAGCTTCTCAGTATAACTACCATCAAAGGTGATGATGGTGGCATTGTCAATTATGTTGCCATGTTCCATGATCTTTCAGATATGAAGCTCAAAGATGATAAAATTGAGTATCAAGTTTATCACGATGGTTTGACCGGTCTGCCGAATCGTATTCTGGCCATGGATCGTCTGGGTGTGTCCATTTCTCATGCCAGCAGGACCGAGACCAAGGTGGCTGTTTTTTCCATAGACCTTGATAACTTCAAGAAAATCAATGACTTTCTTGGACATACTCAAGGTGATATGCTCATTCAGTTCGTGGCGGATCGGCTTGTGGCCCTTTGCAAGGAAGAAGACACCGTAGCCCGTTTGGGCGGTGATGAATTCCTTCTTCTGGTGGATGAAGTCAGTGACGAGTTGGAAATTGTGGAACTGGCTGAAAAATTGTTGAGCGCATTTAACGAATCATTCATGGTCATGGAGCACGAATTATTTGTGACGCCCAGCATTGGTGTGACGCTCTATCCTGATGATGGCGAAGATCCCGTTACTTTGGTCAAGAATGCTGACATGGCCATGTACCAATCTAAGGCCAAGGGCAAGAACACGTATTTTCTCTTCACAGAGGAGATGAACGCCCGCATTTCCCAGCGTCTCAGGCTGGAAAGTGATATGCGTCAGGCCCTCAAGGACGATGAATTTACCGTCTATTTCCAGCCCAAGGTGGCTCTTCGGAATGGAGAGGTAGAGGGCATGGAGGCTCTTGTTCGCTGGCATAAGTCCGACGGCACCGTGATCAGCCCCATCGATTTTATTTCACTTGCCGAGGAAACCGGACTGATTGTTCCCCTGGGTGCGTTCGTGCTGGATGCCTCGTGCAAGGGCATGCAAGTTCTGGAAGGTATTGAGTGCTCCAGTATCAAGATTTCTGTCAACCTTTCGCCCCTTCAGTTTGAGCAGGAAGATTTGGTGGATATGATACTCTCTACCCTGAAGCAATATGGATTGCCTCCTTCAAGGTTGGAACTTGAAATTACGGAATCCACTCTCATGACCGATATTGAAACTTCCGTTGCCAAGCTCAATCAACTGGTGGATGCAGGAATTTCCATCTCCATTGATGATTTCGGAACAGGGTATTCATCATTATACTACCTGAAGACTTTTCCCATCAATGTCCTCAAGATCGATCAATCCTTTATTCGTGACATCACCAAGGATGAGAGTGACGCTCAGATAGTGGAGACGATTATCCTCATGGCTCACAACCTCGGTATCTCCGTGGTCGCAGAAGGGGTTGAAACAAAAGAACAGCTTGATCTGCTCAATTCGTTCGGATGCGAATTGGTGCAGGGATATTATTATAGCAGGCCGCTGCCGTTGGAAGAGGTGATTGCCTACCTCAGTACAGAAAACGGTGTTTGTCTTATCAAGTCTTGATCAGTTTTCGGGGTTATCCTGGTATTGGTCTCGTATTTTCAGAAAATCATCCAGATTTTCCATGAACAGATCAAGCAGTTTGGGATCAAACATTGTGCCGCGCTGCTCTTTCATGAATTTCAGGATATCGCTGAGCGTCCATGCTTTCTTGTAAACGCGCCTGCAACCCAAGGCATCGAACACATCCGCCAGCATGGTGATGCGGCCTGTAATGTCGATCTCTTCTCCTTTAAGACCATGGGGATATCCCGAGCCATCCCATCGTTCATGGTGCTGGAGGGCCACGGTGGCTGCCAGTTTCATGATGTCGTTGTCCGACTTGTTGAGAATCTCATGGCCGATGAGTGTATGGTTCTTGACCGTCTCGAATTCTTTTGGGTTTAGCTTGTCCGGTTTGAGAAGGATGGTGTCGGTAATACCGATTTTGCCCACATCATGCATGGGTGAGGCCATCCTTAGTTGTTCGGCTTTGCTCGGACTCATTCCGGACTTGAGTGCCAAAATCCGCGAATACTCTGCAACCCGCCGGACATGATTGGCGGTTTCACTTGATCTGGTCTCTACAACTTCTCCCATGGTGAAAAGAAGTTCTTTCTGGGTTTCCTTGATGATTTGATTCAGATCAAGGTTGTCAAAAGCCACCGAGATGTTGGAAGAGAATAGTTCGATGAGTTTTCGGTCCACGTCGTGGAGCGGTCCTGCCCCGCGCAGGTAGATGACGCTCTCTGAACCTCCATCTGTCTGGTAGTAACCAACAAAGGTATCGTGTGCGAAAAAGCTCTGCTTTTTCTGCACCACCTTTTCGATGCAGGCGATCGCCTCTTCGTCATCAATGGTATCAATGGAATGGCCGCGAATCTTTTCAAATTTGCCAGTGGAGGCGATGATCTTGAATATGCCATCTTTCCTGGCTGCGGCAAACCCGGAAGCGCGAGCCATGAAGGTGTCATCCTCCAGACTCATGGTGGACGAGAGTTGGGTCAGTACACCAGATGCGAATTCGCTCAGGGATTGCGCTTTGAAAATGGTGGGGGCGGCGTGGACAATTTGTTGCAGTCCCATGCGATTGTGCTCGATCGTGCGTATGTCACGGTAGGAGCGGATGGCGGTGGTCACCGCAGTGTACAGTTTTTGCGAGGTCAGCTCAGACTTTTCCTTGTAGTCGTTTATGTCGTGCTTGAAGATGACTTCCTGCTCCGGAGCCTCGCCGGGTTGACCGGTGCGCAGGATTATACGCACTATCTTGTTGTTCAGGTCGTTGCGAATCCAGGCTGTCAGATCAAGCCCTGCCTGGGGTGTCTCCATGACCACGTCGAGCAGGATGACCGCTATGTCGGGGTTTTCCTCAAGCGCAGTCTTTCCTTCTTCGGCAGAGTACGCTGAAAAGATGATGAGCTTGCGGCCTTCAAACACATAGTCCTTGAGTACCATGGTTGTGACCTTGTGGACAAATTCATCGTCGTCCACCACCAATAATTTCCATATCTGCCTGTTGGCTGGCTCAGGCTCGCTGTCCGGGGTCTCTGCTGCAAAGAGAAGTTTGTCGTCCCTGTTTGCCATGTTTTTTCCCTTATGCCTGATCAGGACCTGTTTCGGTCAACGGCATGGTGATTATATACGTTGTTCCCTTTCCCGGTTCGCTCTCAAAGTGGATGGTTCCGCTCAAGGTTTGGGTCACGATGTTGAAAACGATGTACAATCCAAGGCCGGTGCCACCCTGGTTTCGCTTGGTTGTGTGAAATGGTTCAAAGACCTTATCCATCAATTCTGATTGAATACCTCTGCCGTCATCGCTGAAGGTGAACACAAGATCATTGCCTTGTACTGTTCCATTGATGGTGATGACTCCTTCCTCGTCACCCTCAAAGGCATGGGTCAGGGAATTGACCAGCAGGTTGGTTATGATCTGCATGAATGCGCCGGGATAGCTGAACATCTCAATGCCAGGGCACTTATTTAGTATGATAACATTTGCCTGTCTGGATTTTGGTTGCAGACTCAGAAGTACTTCGTCCACGTATAGCTTCAGGTTGAATTGGCGTGGCAGTTCGGAAGATTGGTCCGCGGCCACCTGTTTGAAACTCCTGATGAGTTCCGCCGCCCGGTTCAGGTTGACCAGGGTGTTGTGCGACGACTCCTTGCCGGTGCGGATGAACTTTTCCAGGTCAGAGCGTTTGAGTTCATCTGCATCGAATTTTTTGGACAATTCGATCAGTTTGTCCTCAAGGAAAGAACTGGCTGTGACACCGATGCCAAGCGGAGTATTTATTTCGTGCGCGACACCGGCCACAAGTCCTCCAAGGGCTGCCAGTTTTTCGGACAGGATCAGTTCCTTTTGTGTCTGTTTGAGCTGCATGAGTGAGTCTTCCAGTTCCGCCTTGGCTTCTTCCAGATTTCTGGTGCGATCGGTCACACGATCTTCCAGTTCTTCATTGAGGCGGCGTAAGTCTTCTTCGCTTTTCTTGAGGGCTTCATCAGCCTGTCTGCGGCTGGTGATATTGACCGAAAGCACCAGCACGGCAGGCTCGACCCTGTCGGTGGGGGTGTAAGGGAGTCGTGTGGTCTGGTGCCAATGGATGCTTCCGTCCGCATGGGTGTATGGCTCTTCCAGCGTCACCTTGGGGAATCCGGTGTCAAAAACTATCCGGTCGTCAGCGAGCATTTTTTCAGCTTGTTTTTTGTCCGGGTGGACATCCATGTGAAGCTGTCCGGTCAGAGCTGTCACTGTGCTGCCGAGAGACTTTGCCACGGCCTGATTGACGAGCAGGAGTCTCCCTTCCGCGTTTTTGGCGTAGACCATGCTTGGAACCAGATCGAGGACCTGACGCAGGCTTTGCCGGTTGCGGTCAAGCTCTGCTGTCCGGTCCTTGATTCCTTTTTGCAGTCTGCGGTTGAAGATGAGCAGGCCGACGGCGATCAGGATGATAATTGTACCCAAGGTAGATAAATGAGGAACCCATTGATCAAGCCAGTGAAATGTTCGTTGCCGCTGAGGGATGTACATGAACCCTTCAATGGAAAAGTCGGGCTCCAGCAATCCGACCTTGGAAAGAATATCAGCGATATGTCGCCATCTTTTTGGGTTCATGCTGCCGACCGGAACAAGTTTGGGCAAGATGAGTTCTCGCATGGATTCCGCTTCGAACTGGAGTTCGTCCCAACTCCTTTGCGACTTGTATTTAGAAGAGATCAGGGCGATGATTTCTTCGGTATGGGCCATGGCGTATTCCCATCCCTTGAAGCTCGCTTTGGTGAACCGTTCGACCAAATCAGGGTCTTCCTCCGCTAATTCTCTGGAAGCTATCAGGCAATCTCCATAAAAATCAATACCATGTGAAATGGGGCGCATTATTTGGATCGGAATTCCCCGTTTCTTCATGCTAAAAGGCTGGTCGGTCAGGTAGGCTAACATGGCAGCAGTTTTGCCTTCGATGAGGTCGTCGATATTCCAACTTAGGTCCTGTAGCTTGAGTTCCGATTCGTTGACATTTTCCATCAGAAGCATGGCGCGAATTTCAGCCTGTGTTGTTCCCAGGTACATGACATTCTTGCCTCTCAGATCGCGGGGACTGTTGATGTGTGAATCCGCTCTGGTCAGCAGGATGCTCGGTGAATGCTGAAAGATAGCTCCGAGCATGACAATGGGCTTGCCTCTGGCAAAGTCGATCATGGCTTCGGAGTTCATGATGCCGAATTGAGCCCGTCCCAGAGAGACCTCATCTATCACGGATATTCCGGGGCGCCTTTCCTTGAGTGTGACAATCAGGCCTTCATCTCTGTAATAGCCTTGCTCAACGGCTGCGTAATACCCGGCGAACTGGAATTGGTGCTGCCATTTTAACTGGAGGGTGACCGGCGTCAGGGGCTGGTGCATTCGGGCAGCCATGGAGTCGAACGGAGTCCATACAACCAGAGCGGCCAGGACGAGCAGGGCCATCACTGGCTTTGTAAATACATGGAGCATCCGCTTTCCCGTCATTTTTTCTGCCTTGTTTCGCACAAAAGAAGATTTTTCACGCCCAGTTACCGTGCCTTAAAAGTGCTCTCCTGAATAGCTTGTTATAAATTTTACTTCACTCTCAGCTGGAGTTTGAATCGGTTCTTTTATTTTATGCCCAGATCGGCTCTGTGCTTTGGTACACCCGTCTTGCCGTCTTTGTCCTTGCGTCGGTCAAGCAGGAATACACGCTCTGTCAGTCCGGGCTCTTTCTTGAGGATATGCTTCTTGACTGACAAGGCGCGGCGTCTGGCCAGAGCATTGAGGTCATCGTCCGTAACTTTAATCTTGGTAATGATGAATTTTTCCATGAATTCTATGGGTTGCCTGTCTGTCATGAACAGGGTGGTGGGCTTGACTCCTTCAGGGTCCGGCTCATCCGCGTATGCCTCAAAGAGGAATTCGCCGTATTCTTCAGGTGTGATGACCATGGCTTCGACTGTTTTTTCTGCTTTTTCCTTGCGGTTGAGCGAGTCATATTTCTGCTGTTTGAGCTTGTTTTCAAAGAGGACTTTCATCAGACCACCGTGGTCGGCAACCGGATCGATCACGCCGTCCACTTCGAGCTTGAGTTTCTCTCTTTCCTTGAGGGCCTTGACCGTGGTCTCCAGTTTTTGCAGACCTCCTGCGTCAAGGGTGTGCCTACCCGGCTCAAAGATCACAAAGTCCATATTTGCATCATCGCCGCTCCCGAAGAGGGAGCCGATCAGAGTGAAAGGGGAGGCCAGAGCCTTGAACATTATGCTGACGATGGCCTTGAAGACGATACCGCCTATGCGGAAATCAGGATCATCCAGTCTGCCGCGGATGGGCAGGTTGAGCTCCAGATCCCCGTTGCCGTCCTGCAAAATGGACAGGCCGAATTTGATGGGGACATTGGGTGCGTCCGGTCGTTTGTCCTTGGACCCCAGCACCAGTTGCTCGATGAAGAATTTGTTGTCTGCATTGAGTATCCAGTCGGCAGTCTTGAATTTCACGTCCGCATAGAGCCGCCCTTTCTCGATTGGGTAAGCCAGGTATTCGACGGTGTATGGAGATAGTGGAACCAGTTCCATGCCGCTTACGGAGATGGACAGGTCAGAGTAGATGGGGGTGATGACCGGATTGAAAACACCGATGATGGATATGGGTGTTGGTCCGATCTTGGCCTTGAAGTCCATTTTGGGTCTGGCGGTCTGGGCCTGATCGATCTCGATGAGCACGAGGTTCATGTCGGTTACTTCCGTGAAATACACGGGCTGTACACTGGCATCACGGAAGCGGAGATGCCCGTCTGTCACGATGATTTTCCCGATATCCAGCGCATTGAAGAAGGCTTTTTCAGGCTTAGGCGCGGGGGCGGGCGCACTTGGTTCAGGTTTGGCTTTTCCTTTCCTTTTCTTTTTTTCTTCTTTTGAGATGGGCGGAGGTTCCGGGATGCGGAACGCCCGGCGGATATTGGAATGGCCGTTCTCATCAAAATCGATGGAGACCTTTGGACCAGCCAGATTAATTTCAGCGATGCTCAGTCGGTATGGATTGCTTGAGAAATGAATTCCCGCGAGCTGGAATTTGTCGATCCCGGCAAATTCCCCATCGCCGCGGTTGTCCTTGAACTGTACCTTGTTCAGGGCCGTGTTGCCGGTGAGCTTGAACTGCGGTTTGTCGCCGCCCCTGAATGCATATTTCAGATCGGCAGAGGCCGAACCGCTGGCAAAGAGCAGCTCTGTATATTCACCGAGATGGCCGTCCAGAGGTCGCAGGCCGAGTCCCTTGAGATTGATGCTGCCCTGCGTCGTCACTGGGTCAAGGGTCGCCCCGCCTTTCACTGCCATGGAGCCGTGTCCGCCCCAGGCTGCGGACAACACATAGGCCATGGTGTTGTCTTTTTTCGTACTGACGTTATCCAGATCGAGCTTGAGTCCGTTAAAATCCAGATTGGCCGGATGCTTCAGGGTAGCGTCATGAAAGCTGAGTGCTCCCTGATCCACGCGCACGGCAGTGATCGAAGCCACCCATTGTTTTTCCTGGGGATGTTCGCCCAAGGGCTGTTTGACAGGAGTCGGAGTCGGTTTGATCGGGGCTGCAATCTTTGGTTTATCCGCAAAGAGGCGTTTCAGGTCGATGCGGCCATCCTTCTCCCTTACGAGCTTAACCACCGGGCCTGTGAGCCTGACCTCGGCGATGGTGACGGTTTTCTCATTCAGGCTCATGGAGCCGCCCGTTACGTTCAGCGAGGTAAAGCCGAGGCTCGGCTTCTCGGCATCCGGCTTGCGCATCTGGAGATTCTGAATGTCGAGGGTTCCGTTGTTTATTGTCACACTGGGCGTGTTGTCGTTTATCCTGAAATCAATTTCAGCGGAAAAACCAGCCACACCTGAGTCAACTATCATGGGCTGTATCTGGTCGAGGTACGGCTTGAACTCGGAGAACTCGAATCCCTTGGCCGTGATGGTCGCCTTGGCCCCGACAGGTTTCATGGTGCCAACACCTTTCAAAGTGACGATCCCCTTCTTGCCTATGGACGCCACGAACTGGCTAGGTCTTTCTCCGTAGGTGCTGATTTCCGTTCCTTTGAAGGCAAAGTGGGAAAAGGTCCGCCTGAATCCACCGGGTACGGCCTTGTCTATCCATTCCAGTCTTCCCTCTTTGACCTCGAAGTGGCGAATGTCCAGATTCAGGGCGGCTTCAGCCTGCCCGGTCGTTTTGATTCTGGGACCGGCTTCGGCCAGTTCGGAGCCGGGGAAATATTCGGCCCAGTTGATGGAGTTGTCCTTGTACCTGATGACCTTGAAAAAAGGCTTGTCCATGACAACGCTTTTGAGGATCAGTTCCTTGTCTCCCACAGAGAATTTTTCCATCTCAAAGGAGAGTTTCTTGAGCGAGAGGACGTGCCCATCACCAGGAGCATCCAGTTCCAGATCGGTCAGCGTACCTCCGCCGCCAAGGAAGAGATTGAGGCTTTGTGCATCGGGCCGTTCAAAGAAGAGAGAAATATTGGAGGTGAACCGTCCCTTGCCGAGTTTGAGTGGTGTTTCAATGGGGATGTAGGTCCAGTATTGGTCAAGGTCCACATTCACCGCGCCAAGCTCGAATTCGGTTCGCAATGTGTCGTGGAATGGGAGCGTGCGTCCCTTGAGTTCCACCGGGTCGCCGTTGACCACTGCGGTGAATTTGGGCTGGGTGAATTCCTCGCGCAGACTCGCGAAGTTCGACGTGAACGGAACCAGCAGAAAAATGTCGGAGATGACGTGTTTTTTGTGATGCTGTCTGTCGTCGAAAACAATGGTGGCGTTGGTCATTTCAAAGCCATACAGGGCGAACGGGAAGACAGCGTCTGCTTTTTTTTCGTCGCTGGCCTGTGCTTCCTGTTCTTTTTCAGGAGCACCGAACAAATCAGAAATGGAGTATCTCCCATTTCCGAAAAAGGTGATATCGACCTTGAAATTGTTCAATCGCAAGTGGGAGATGACCGGGGCCAGTTTCCATATGGATGAGATGCCCGGCGAGACATCAAGGGAACCCACGGCCAGAAGGTCACCGTCACCCTCAAGCTTGCGTACCCTGAGTCCTGTGATTTGCAGACGCAACGTGAGGGGATTGAAAGTGACGTTCTCTATGGAGGTGGTCCGGTTCAAGCCGTCTGCAAGTTTGCTCTGGGTGATGTCCTTGACAAGGGGAGGGATGACGAAAAATCCGATCAACGTGTAGGCTGTGAATGTGGTCAGCAACCAGAAGGCGATACGCCGAATTCGGGGAGTGGCACAGGGGATTTTATCCAGAAAAGAGAGCATATTCAGTCCGCTTGATTGAGGGTGATTTTGCACATTTATGAAGATAGCCCAATTCGTCATCCTTCACCAGATCATTAGAAGCATATTCTGCTGTTTATGGGATGTGAAGGAGGAGGATGCGGCGCGGTGTGACAAGCCGCTGCCCGTGCATGAGACACGTGCATCAGTGTTCCTTATGGGGAAGCGGACATGAATTTTGCTAGGCATTGTCAATTTGACAATGTTTTCATCTTTGCCAGTTCGTCCAATTGCTCTGAAATCATCGAGAACGGATTCGGCCTGCGGCTTTCCTGTTCCATTAATTACATTAGCTATTTGATAAAATCTGGAGTTGGTTGTGTCGGCAAAAGCCATGACAGCGGCCTGTAGTTCCAGCGGGCCGACATGGTTTGGTTGCCTGTGTTGAGACGGTTGTTGTTCATGGTGATGAAGGCTGTGGAGGGCGGAGCCGTCTTTCTGCTGCCATCGCACCCGCTCAGGAGATTTAATTCATTTCCCCATATCCCAGAATCACTCTAATGGGGAAGAATGGTCAGCTTTTTTCTGGTATTCAACCTGACTCTGGCAGATTGCGTAAAAATCACACAAAAAAGACCGGTGCAAACGATATCGGAGGGAGTTTTTTAGACCAAAACTCTCCACATCATTTTGACCTTTCTTACAACGGTGACCCTAGACAAAAGCGATATCGTCCACATGCACGGTGTCGCCCGTGACCTGGAACATGTCCACGGCAGCGGTCGCGCCAGTGCCGTCCGAGTCGTACCAGAGGTGGTCCGCTTCATAGATGAAGCAGGCATCCGAGACATCCACCGAATCGGATGCGGTAAAGAAGTGATCTGCGGCCAGATTGCCGATGGCGGACTGACCAAAGTCACTGAAGGAAAAGTTGAACGTATCATCGGCATGGCTGAAATCAGTGATGGAATCGCCGCCGTCACTTGAGATGCCGTAATAGAAAGTATCGCTTCCTGTGCCACCGGTAAGGGTGTCGTGCCCGACTCCTCCTTCAAGCAGATCGTTGCCGTCGAATCCTGAGATGGTGTCGGCACCGCGCCAGCCAAACAGACTGTTGTCAGCGGTATTGCCGATGATGGTGTCGTTGCCGTCTCCGGTGTGCACGTTTTCGATGATCGTCCCCGCGCTGATGGTCATTGCGGCCCCGTTAATCGTGCTGACATCGCCCGGTGTCAGGTCGATTGTGCTGGCGGATGTAACTGCCGAGGCGTTGATGGTATCCGTGCCATCTGTGTCGGTGATCGTCTGCCTGCCCATATCATCATCTGCCATTGCCGAGTACTCGTTGGTGAACACGTACAGGTCGTTGGTGGTGACGGTATCGCCGTAAAGTGTCAGGGTCCATGAATCCAGGGTGCCCGTATTGCCGCTGACCGTGTCTGTGACCTCAAGGGTCCAGTTGCCCTGGCCGTGTTCGCCAAAGACCATGACCGTTTTGAAGGTCCACGTACTCGATGAAACAAAAGTTCCTGCCATGGCATCCTTGTAGTCTGCGACAGTCTGTTTTGCGTGTTCGGCCAGATAGTCAAACGTGGGATGATAAAAAATCGTACTCGAGATTCCACCAGGAGAAGTCAGGGTCATCTCGAGATCGGTGAACGAGTGATGGTCCATTGTTATGGTCACCAGAGCCTGCTGGACGAGAATGTCGGTTCCCATGGTGACTGTGGAGGTCAACGAACTGCCTGTATTGTCCGGGATGGCCTGATTCGGGGTGACCGAGGCGACTTGTGTGACCTGGTTGGCGTAGGTGTGCTGTCCGTAATCCCAGGATTCCGCCATGCGGACCGCTGCTGTGGCATCCACCAGCCCGAAGCCGTAGTCGTGGCTGGCGTGCATTCCGCCGCCGTTCCAGTTGGTTGCGCTGTTGATCGCCCAGTCCAGCCTGTCGGACGAGGCATCCATGTCATCGGTTTTGACGGCGGTGTAAGCGAGGATGGACTGCACGTCGCGGTAGCCGAGGTCCGGGTTGGCTTCAAGCATGAGGGCTACGACTCCGCTGACTATCGGAGTCGAAAAGGATGTGCCACTTGAGGTCGCAAAGTCGCTGGAGCTTTCAGCCCCGTCGGGTGGAGTCTGGTCGGTGGAAAGGATATCTACGCCTGGAGCCGTCACCAGAATGTTTGGCCCGGCACAACTGAACTCTGCGAACTCACCGGTTGCACCGACTGCTCCCACCGTAAGGGTGTAGGGGGAGTTGTTCATGGAGTAATAGGTGGACATGATCCCTTCGCCGCGCTCATTGGAGGCGCAGAACGTGGTGACGGTTCCCAGACCACCGCGTCCATTTTGGGCAATGTTTTCAAGGGCGGTAGCTATGTCGGGACTCGAGTCAAACGGCTGGAAAGTCCAGCTATTGCTGCACACATCGACATTCACGGCTTTTTCAAGAGCCGCACCGACTTCTGTTCGGATATCACCCATCAAGCTGGTAATACTGGCTTCATAAGCCACACCCATTATTCCGTAATTATTCTTGGCCGCACCGATAAGACCAGCCACCATGGTTCCATGGTTGGCAGAAGATGAGGCTGGCTTGCCGTCGTTCGTACCGAGTGTGGCGTTATAGTCCAGATCGAACAGGTAATTGGCATTCAGTTCCTTGTGGTTATAATCAATGCCAGTATCACATACGGCTACCTTTACGCCTTTTCCCGTGAAGTCTTCCCAGGCCTTGGTGACATTGATGTCTACTCCGCCGGTTGTATTCTTGAGATACCATTGCTGCGTAAACATCGGGTCATATCCGGTGGATGGTGCAGTGTCATTTGTGTCGTTCGTATTGTTGTCGTGAGAATTGTCCGAATCGTAGCTCCATACCGGAGTAGGCATCAACTCCGGGAGGATCGGCATTTCAGGAAAGGCGACTTTCGGGATCATCGGACCGAAGCTCTCCTGATCATCGAAAGAGTCCAGCGCATTTCCTCCGAACAGGGCTGGCAGGTCATCGTCTCCCCCCTGCGCACCAAACAGCATTTCGTCAGGGCCTTCGTCTCCCATATCCATGAGATCATCAAGGTTCACAAAGGCCTGCTCTGCAAATTGTTCCCATGCGGAATAGCTGCCCTGCGCCTCAAAAACACCGCCCTCCGGGTCAAGCACCGAGCCGATAAGGGGGCCGGGATCTGAGCCGAAAAGAGCCTCTCCGTCTGCTGGTTGCGTGGGCGGAGAAGTGTCTTGCGGCTGCCCTTGTTCCGAGGACTCAGGGGGGCCGAAATCGGGAGTTTCCGGGGCAGGAGTGGTAGAATCGGCTTTGGTATTCATAGTATCTTCCTGATTGGAGATAACGGGTTATCTCTTCTGCACACAGGTCCAGACCTCTTTCGAGGTCACGGGCAGGGAAAAGCTCTTACCCAACAGGACAACTTCGGTTGCCAGTTCGTCCTGATTGTCATTGATCTTCCGGTATGAAGAAGTCGCATCGGCATTCATTTATGTCTTTCCTTGTTCCGGTGTTGCTACATTTTATGATCCCTACGAGCCGGGAAAGTTTCATTTCCAGGCAAAAGAATCAATTTTTCTGAACGGATGCCAAGACTTTTTCATTGGTCCTCTCCATCTTCGCCCTCCAGAAGGTCGGCGTCGCCCTTTCCGGACAGCATGTCATTTCCGACGCCGTCAGCCAGTACGTCATTCCCTCCGGTCCCATGAAGATAGCTATCCTGGTCCTCATCGCCCTTAGCTCCGGTCTTACCCCCGACAACCATTTCCAGTTCGTCGTCACTTAGTTCGGTATTCGGTTTGCTTGCAAGGTATGCCAGGACTTCTTCCGGGGTCACGGGCAGGCAAAACCCCTCGCCCAGCCGGACGATCTCGTTTGCCAGTTCTTCCTGATCGGTGATGGCCGAGAGCCTGGCACTGATGGCCTGATGCTCGTTGATCTTTTGATATAAAGCAGGAGCATTGGTATTCATCTATGGCCTTCCGTATTTAGTTCTTGTTGTCTTTCATGGAGGTTTTCGGAGAGGAGAAAACCCACTTCCGGGCAAAAAACCAATTTTTTTTGCGTACAAGTCCGTTTTCAGCAGCCGTGCAATCTTCCAGCCCACTTGGTTTCGCGCCATGCGAGAGGGCTTACTCTGAACGACTGTTCAGTCTAAGTGTACTAAATGACAGGGGAAAGATCAAGGCGTGGAACAGGAGAGGAGGAAGTTGTTTTTGTTGTCAGTCTGATTTGCGGCCTTGCATGTTGGGGTCTGGCAGGCCAAAGTCCAGGCACAGGATATGGGCTGTTTTCCAGGCCAGTCCTTCGTAGAATGGCGTGGGGATTTTATCCATATTCATATCCACGCAAACGAATTCGCGGGCACTGACGTAAAAAAGCATCTGGGACCAGATGAAGATGAGCCAGAATGACTTGTCTTCTTCGGTATATTTTATACCGGCCTTGTCCAGGAATTCAAGAAACGGGTCCTCGAAGTTGTCGAATACGTCAAGTAATGCGCGTTGGAGCATGAGGTCGTGGCAGAACAGGGCCTGACAGATCAGGTCGGTCTGATCCATGAACTCCTTGCGACTGAGAGAATTTCCCAGTGAGTTGATGATACCGAACAGGGCATCGGCCACCTGCTGTTTGTCCGTGTAGTCTATGGCGCAATTGTCCATGAACAGCTTTTCCGTATCAATTCCGAGCTTGATGGCATCGGTCGCGGCCTCACGGTACAAATTGCTCTTTGCCCCAAAATGATATGGAATCGTCGGAAGGGTCACACCAGCTTTTTTGGCAATTTCGCGCAGGCCGACACCATCGCGCCCATGGTGTGCGAACAACGGAGTTGCAGCCGTCAGTATGCTGGCCCGCGTCTTTTCCCCGTCACTTCTTTTTCTTTTCTTCATAAGCATAAGTTAGATATAGATACATATAATTTATAAATTACAATGAATTATACCCATCTTTTTACGATTAGTCGACCTCTTCCTGTCAACTATTTCGGGATATACAGTACTGTTTTATGAGGGCATAAAGACGTGCGCGGGAAAGGCCGGACATCTGGCAGGCCAGCTTGATATTTCCGCCAGTTATTTCCATCAGTTTTTTCAGGTAGCGTTTTTCAATTTCCGCTGTCTTCCGGGCACGATAGCTTTTGAGCTCGGGGAAATCCGTTATATCCATGGTTTCTGTTTCCAGCTGGGCCTCGGGAAGCAGTTTTTTTTCCAGTGCGCGGCGGGCAACCTTGGAGCGTATGGTTTTGGGGAGGTGCCGGGGGTAGAGGATATTCTCATTTCCGGCCCTTGAAAGGGATTGCTCTATGGTATTCATGAGTTCCCGGATATTGCCGGGCCACTCATAGTTCATGAGTGCGTCCAGAAAATCCGGTGAGAATCCCTTGCTTTCCATCTTGAACCGCTGGCAATGGCGGCGGATGAAATTGCAAGTCAGTTCGTTGATGTCTTCCAGAATGGCCCTTAGAGGGGGGAGCTGAATCCGAGTTCCAAGGAGGCGGTAAAAGAGATCCTGCCGGAATTCTCCCTCGGCCACCATGGCTTCCAGATCCCTGTTGGTCGCGGCGAGCAGTCTGAAGTCACTCGTTATTTCATTGACGCCACCCACAGGCCGGAAGCTTCGCCCTTCAAGGACTCTCAGGAAAACCTTTTGCAGCGAGATGGGCAGCTCGCCAACCTCATCCAGGAACAAGGTTCCGCCGTCCGCCTGTCGGATGAGGCCGGTGGAGTGGCTGTCCGCGCTGGTGTACGCTCCCCGTTCATGGCCGAACAACAGGTTTTCGGCCAGGGCGTCCGGGAGCGCGGCGCAATCAATGACCACAAAGGGTTTTTTCACCCGCGCACTGTTTTTGTGGATGGCTCTGGCAAAGAGTTCCTTTCCGGTGCCGGTCTCTCCGATGATGAGCACGCTCTCTTCCGTGGCCGCTGCCTGAGCTACATTATCCAGGCAGGCAACGAGTTGGCGGCTGTTTCCGATGATGCCTTCCCTTCGCAGGGAAACGGGAAAAGCGGATGAACTCCGTTCCGCATGATAGTTTATCACACGGGTTATGAGTACCAGAAGCTGCTGCATGTTCGGAGGTTTTGTGATGTAGTTCCAGGCCCCGTTTTGGATGGCCCGTTCCGCCACATCAGGGTCTCTGCTGTGGGATATGACGATCACTTCGGGGAATGATGGGATTTCCTGTATGGTGGAGAGATATTCCAGACTGTCGCCATCGGGCAGGTCGTCACCCAGCAGAACCGCTTTGTAGTCGCCGATATGGAGCAGGGCCATGGCTCTGGCAAGGGAATTACATTGGGCCGCAGGCAGGTTGTGACGCAAAAGGTCATTTGCCAATTGCGAGGTAAAGGCGGAGTCGCCGTCTATGATGAGAATGTCAGCCATGGTTCTTCTCCACACAGGTCTTTCCTTCCAAACCGTATCACAATTCTGCCTGCCTCTGTCAAATTTTCTTCTTATTGAATTTATTGGAGAAGTTAAACTGTAACATGGTTGTTCCTGCGATTGTCTTGTTAGGCAAGACTATATTCACTGTCCTGCTCCAGGGCGGGGCAGGAGAGTGTTGGCAGGGATATTCAATCAGAATTATTCCATTTCAGGGTGGAGCTACTCTCTTGGGGGTGTTTTTCTGTCTTGCGAGACAAGATTGGTCTTGCCTCATGAGATGAAAAACACCCTTTTTTCAGGTGTTTTTCATTTTTCGCCAAGACCCTTTGTTCCTTAATCATGAAGTATCTCTACGAATACTCAATTTGGTACGTATCTTGAGTTAGAGAGTCAGGAGACAGGCTAAAGTCGCAAGCAGATACAAGGGAAATATTTTTTCTTCAGGATGACAACGAGTTGTTCATGCGAGGCGCGGCGAACAGATCTGCTTACCGGTGGCAACAGTCTCATACTCTCCATGTGAAAACCCTGAAAATAGAAGACAGGGGAAGAGTGGCAAGGAGGTACGGCGATGAGGCGCAGATGGGATGCAAGAACAAAGGCGAAGCTGGTGCTGGAAGGGCTTATGGGCGGGTGCGTCAATGAACTCTGCCGCTCCCATGATCTTCGGCCTGGGCAGTATTACAAGTGGCGGGGGCATTTTTTGGAGAATTGTTATCTGGTCTTTGAAAGGCAGCCAGGCGGTCAGTCGGAATCGGACCTCGCTGTCGAGAATGAAAAGCTCAAGCGGCTGGTGGGTGAACTGACCTTGGAACTTGATAGCGGCAAAAGTATTCGTTGACCACCTGTGGGAGGAACGAACCATGGCTAAGAAAATTGGCGTGTATGTATGTCATTGCGGGTCCAATATCGCGGGCAAGGTCGATTGCGAAGATGTCGCCGACTACGCGAGGGGACTCAAGGATGTTGTAATTTCGCGTGATTACCAGTTCATGTGTTCCGATCCTGGTCAGGAGATGATTATCAAGGATATTCGGGAGCATGGCCTTGATCGCGTGGTGGTGGCTTCCTGTTCGCCCCGGTTGCATGAAAAGACATTTCAGCAGGCGTGTGCGCGGGCCGGTCTCAATCCGTACCTTTTGCAACATTCCTGTATTCGTGAGCATTGCTCATGGATTACGGCTGACCCTGTCGAGGCCACGGTCAAGGCCAAGCATATAGTGGAAGGTGCAGTGGAGAGGGTCGGCAGGCATCAGGAACTCTTTTCACGGGAAGTCGAGGTCCTGCCGGATGTCATGGTCGTGGGTGCCGGAATAGCCGGGATACAGGCCTCACTTGATATCGCCAAGTCCGGCCACATGGTGCATCTGGTGGAGAAGAGTCCTTCCATCGGCGGTCACATGGCCCAGTTCGACAAGACCTTTCCCACCCTTGATT
>JAFLJW010000235.1 GCA_022712815.1 Pseudodesulfovibrio sp.
ATGGTCACCGATGCCAATACCGACACCGACAAACCCGTCTTCGGACTCGGAGATGCCAAAGAAGTAGCTGGCTGGCTCGCCCGCCGCTACAGGGGCTGGGTACAGGACGGCTCGTGGTCAAGGAAAAGCTAGTTTGGGGGAACGGAGGGGATGCCTCCGGCGGCCTTTCCGGGGGACCTATTTCATGGAGACCAGGGCGCTGCCCTGGACCCGCAAGGGGCGCGCCCCTTGACCCCGAGCGAGCCTGCGGCGAAATGTCTCATAAAACGAAAAACCTGTGTAAAGAACACAGGTTTTTCGTTTTATGAGACAATAAGGGGTGAAATTAAGAGGCTACAGGTTTTTTTCTGTTGCCAGTCTTTTGGCTTCGGTCAGGTCTTCTGGGTGGTTGATGTTGAAGAATGAGAGAAAATTTGGGTCATGGTTTTTTAGTTGGGAGACAGGGACTTCTTTTATTTTTAAGTGTTTGAAGAAGCTGATTATTTTGTAGTCTTTTTGTTCAAGCTGTGCCGTGATGAATTCAAGGCATCGTTTGGAGTATACAGCGCACAGCGGTTCCCGGTAGCCGTCTTCTTTGAGTGGTATGATGATATCGAAGTCGGGTTCAACTTCACTGAGTAGCGTTTCCACCAAGCCCCTTTGCAAAAATGGTGCGTCGCAGGCCGAAAAGAAGCCGTGGCTGGTTTGCATGGCGTCCAGCCCGGCATGGATGCCGGTCAGCGAGCTTCGGGCATCGAATTTGTCCACGGCCACGGGGTAGCCCAAGTCCCTGAAGTCATCGGCCTCGCGTGCGGCAATGATGATTTCCGGGAAGAGTGGGCCGTAGACAGCCAGCAGCCGGTCGATAATCGTGCGGCCATTGATCTCGATAAAGGCTTTTTTAATGTGACCCATGCGGGTGCCGAGACCTCCCGCGAGGATGATGCCTGCGATGTTCATGAAAGACAGAGTAGATCAAGCGGCTGGAAATGGAAAGTAAAGGGTGCTTTTTCCGGGTCCACAAAACCATCGCCACCGTGTATGGTGTCCTCATGTGGACATTCATGAAAATTATTATCGCCATCGTCGTCTGTTATTCCGCCATCGCAGTCTGGATGTATTTATCCCAGCGCAAGCTGCTCTATTTTCCATCCCGGACAATGGCTGCAACACCTGCCGAAGCCGGGCTGGACTATGAGGACATCCGGCTGACAAACGAATTGGGGACAGAGCTTCACGCATGGTGGCTGCCGCATGGAGATGCTCGTTTTACCCTGCTCTTTTCCCACGGCAACGGCGGTAACATCTCTCACCGGATGGAGTCTTTTCAGATATTTCATGAACTTGGACTCTCGGTCCTGATCTACGATTACTCCGGCTATGGACAGAGCAAAGGCGAGCCGTCCGAGGTTGCGACCCGGGCCGACGCCCTCGCGGCCTGGAATTGGCTGGTGGCGGACAAGGGCATATCCCCGGACACGATTATCCTGTTCGGTCGCTCCCTTGGCGGGGCCGTGGCCGCAGGACTGGCTGGTGATCTGGCCGGGGCGGGAGTCTCTCCCGCCGGAATCATCCTGGAATCGACCTTTACCTCGGTGCCGGATATGGGGGCATATATTTATCCGTGGCTGCCCGTGCGCCAGCTTGCCAGATACCAGTACAACAGCATGGCTGATCTTTCGGATGTCCGGCTGCCCGCACTTTTTGCCCACAGCCAGGATGACGATATTGTGCCTTTTGAACTGGGGCGCAGGTTGCATGACTCTTACCTGGGGCCAAAAGTGTTTTTCGAGTTGTCCGGTAGTCACAATGGTGGATACGTTCTCATGGGTCAGGCGTATCTTGATGGCCTGAATCATTTCCTGATCGGACTTGAACAGGGGCCAGACTGATGACTGACGGCCAGCTACTCCTTCTGGCCGATAGCGTGCTGGCCGTCCATTTCATGATTGCCGTCTACCTGACCCTTGGCTTGCCAGTGATCTGGCTGGGGCGATTCGCGGGCTGGCAGTTTGTGCACAATCCATGGTTCCGCCACTCTCACGCGGGATTTATGGGATTCGTACTCCTTGAGTCCCTTGCCGGAATCTTTTGTCCCCTGACGGTTTGGGAGGGAATCCTGCGGCGAATGGCCGGACAAGCCGGAGCCGGTAGCGGGGAGAGCTTCATTGCCTATTTGGTGGAGAAATTGCTCTTCCACGAATTTGACGAGACATGTTTTACAATCGCCTATGGTCTGTTCTTCGTGCTGGTTGTCCTCACCCTCTTGTTGGTCCCGGTTCAGCGCAAAAAAGGCTGAGAACCGGAAAAACCTGCCGGATCATTCACCTGCGACAAGAACTAACACCTTGAAATATTTGTTAAGTTTTGTTGGCGCACGGGTCTTGCTTTATATCCTCCAGCCTGCAAGGAGGAACAATAATGCCTGGTATAGAACGTGCTCAAGGGTTTGATCCCCGTACGGAACAAGTCAATAAAAGAATTCAGGAGCTCAAGGCTCGCGCTGCCCAAGGTCTTGATGAGGCCATGAGTATTGTCGAGAAGAATCTTGGGCGCAGCGAAGCCCGTGAGGCCACCATGAGCCTCAAAGGTCTGACCGCAGAACTGTCCGCCCAGGAATCGGCCGTCCACAGCCTCGACCCCATGCGAGTTGCGGATCTTATCTCCGACCCCTTCGACGACTAACGCGCAGACTGTTCAAAATAATCCGATTGCGTCGTTGCGGATAAAAATGCAAATCCTCGCGTAGGAAGACTACGCTTCGGCCTTGCATTTTCATCCACGCCTGGCACTCGAATCATTTTGAACAGCCGGCAAAGAGGGACTATTGGTGGTGAGCCTTTGAGGTTTACAAAAAATCCTGCTCAAGTAGTGGGTAAAAACACGCTAGGCCATCGCTTTGCGGAAAGGGTTTGAAAACACCCATCCGATTTTTAAGCTGGCGTGAGTTGTTGGGGCGTTTTAGCTCGATCAAATAGTTTTCAGAACGGTGTATTTCCAAATTTTGGGAAATTCAGCGATTTTTCTTGCCTTTTGTTTTTGCCGGTAATATATTGTCATAATTGAATCTTCTCAAGCCTGCGTGTCTCTGCGCAGTGATATCCCCCTTTTTGAAAAAAAGATTCATTCGTATCTTCAACAGTGCCCGGCAGTTGCGGCTGATTGAGCTGTTTTCTGCCCAAAACCCCTTGCTACAAGTTTTTTGGAGGCGTATAAATAAGACACAGGTTGAGGCCCCCTCGGAAGTGAGGGTAGTAGGAAACAGCAACGGAGGGTGAGAGGAAATAGACATTGATTTCTTTTTCGCGACATCTGGCGAATTGAGTCGCCCCATTCACAGAAAGAGCACTGTGCGCCAAAAATAAAAGAGCCAAGCCATCATAAAGTACAATTTGGAAATGAGGGCTACAGTTCCAAGCCGGAGAATCCGGCCCGGCGCACTTTTTTTGTGGGAATGGCCTGATTGCGTCGTTGCAGATGGAAGCACAAATCCTCACGTAGAAAGACTACGCTTCGGCCTTGTGCTTCCATCCGCGCCTAGCACTCGAACCATTCCCACAAAAAAAGCCTGAGGCTTTTTCGTATAGGGGTAAGTTGCCTTGA
>JAFLJW010000241.1 GCA_022712815.1 Pseudodesulfovibrio sp.
AAAAAAATAAGTAACGTTACTTCCCTGTAAGTAACGCAACCGAAACGTTACTTATACAATTTAGAAACGCTCCTCTGCCGATTCTCGCCTCTTTCATTTCATTAAATAAAAAAAAACATACTGATTTTACAGGCATTATAAATAATTTACAGGTCATGTCCTAGGTATTTATGGGTGTTGGCATCAACTTTGCTCTAAGCCTTTTCTAATCATAACCCCTGCATCTGAGTCCCATTAAAAGATGCAATTATTGACCATAGAATAAGGATAAAAAAATGACAGATCTTAATTCAATTCAGGCCGCAGATATCGTTGACGCAAGAGGCAATGCATGCCCGGGACCTCTTCTTGAAGCAAAGAAAGGCATCGGCAAAGTTCAGGTGGGCCAAACCCTTGAAATTCTTTCCAACGACAGTGGGACAAAAACGGATCTTCCCGCATGGGCTGGAAAAGTCGGTCATGCATATATCGGCCTTCTGGAAGCGGATGGATATGACCGGCATTTTATAACCAGAAACAAATAGGCAGGTGATGATGTCACCCCAGGCAAAAAGACAAGAAAATAAAATTTTAATATTGGCCACGGAAACCTGTGCCTACCCCGGAGCAGATTCTGTGGGGCAGACACATTCCAGCTACCCTGCAAACACCTATATTTTAAGGGTAAGGGCGCCGGTTCTTTTCCCGGAATCCTTTTATATAGACTGCTTTAAAAAAGGGATAAGCGGTATCATTGTCATGTCCTGTGGTGAAGAATGTCCCTATGAAGGCGCTTATAAGGCCATGGCAAAGAGACTGGATAGTGTTTACAAAAAAATGAAGGCAATGAAGCTTGATCTGAAACGTCTTCGCCTGACAGCGATTTGTACGGTTTGTAACCGGGCCTTTTTAAATGAGGTAAAACAGATGGATCAGTTGGTGCAAGAACTTGGCCCGCCCCAATTGATGGCCTAATTTCAGGGTTTTAACGATAGATTACAAATTATAAAGTTCACTGCCATTTCTTTTGGCAGTGAACCCAAAAATCTTCAGGAGAATGTATGGTCCCCACAAATACTAAAAATTTTGACACGCTTGTTGTGGGTGGCGGCATTGCGGGTTTACAGACAGCTTTGGACCTTGGCGATCAGGGATACTCGGTTGCTGTTGTGGAAAAAGATGCTTCCATTGGGGGCAAAATGATCCGGCTTTCAAAAGTGTTTCCCACCCTTGACTGTGCCAGCTGTATTACCACCCCTAAAATGTCAGCGGTCGCTCACCATGAAAACATCACCTTATTTACATATTGTACTTTGAATTCACTGGACCATGACAATTCAGGGGAAGACTCGGGCAATAAATTTCCGGGCATTAATGCCCCGGGGGTCAAAGCCACGGGCCTCAAAGCCCTGATCACCCAAAACCCGAGATATGTTGACCCAATAAAATGTATCGGGTGCAGACAATGCGAATATGTCTGCCCGGTGCATGTACCTGACATGGAGCAAGGCGGTTTAAGTGCCACAAAAGTCATTTGTATACCATTTTCAAATGCCATCCCCCAACTGCCGATGATGGATATAGAAAACTGTATGCTTTGCGGCCAATGCGAAAAAGCATGTCCCACAAATGCCATTGATTATTTTCAAAAACCTGAAAGATTTATCATTACCGCTAAAACAGCCGTTATTACAACAGGATTTGACCTGCTTCCCGTGCGAGACAATGTTCAATACGGCAACGCAAAGATCCCCAATGTGATTGATTCGTTACAGATGGAAAGGCTTTTGGCCCCCCATGGGCCCTATAACAGGGTGCTGCGACCCTCGGACGGTATGGAACCCGATTCCATCGCCTATGTTCAATGCGCCGGCTCAAGGGACAAAAGCACGGGGGTTTCCTATTGCTCAAGGGTATGCTGCATGTATGCCATCAAACAGGCAATGCTGCTTTCAGGATCCCTGCCCCTGGCGGATATCATCATTTATTATATGGATATCAGGGCCTTTGGAAAAGGGTATGAACAATTTTACCAAAACGCAAAAGCCATGGGCATCGAATTTATCAAAGCCAAGGTTGCCAGAATTGATGAGGGTGAAAACGGACAAGCCCAGGTTCGCTACGAACTTCAGGACGGTTCCGGGATTGCAACGGCAGATCATGATCTGGTGATCCTTTCCATGGGAATGATACCCGCCTGGAACCCCGGGGCCATCTGCCCTGTTTCCAAAGACAGCGATAAATTCATCACCTCAATAAAACCCAAAATATCCCCGGTACTGACGGATATGGAGGGCGTTTTCGTTGCCGGAGCCGCCGCAGGGCCAAAGGATATTGTGGACACCATTACAGAATCAGGCTGTGCGGCCATGGAAGCTGCAAAATTTATGTCCAAACGTCTTGTGGAGAATTAAAAATGAGTGAAATGTCTTCAGATAAAACGACGAAAACAGATAGAGTGGGTGTCTATATATGCTATTGCGGGGGCAATATTTCTGACCATGTTGATGTGGAAGCGGTCAGAAACAGGGTTGAAAAAATGCCCGGGGTTGCCGTGGCAAGAACCGAGATGTTCATGTGCTCGGATCCCGGCCAGGAAATGATCATAGAGGATTTAAAAAGCGGTAAAATTGACCGGGTGGTGGTGGCATCCTGCGCACCCAGTCTACATGAAACCACATTCAGGGATGCCATTAAACGGGCGGGATCCAATCCTTTTATTTATGAACATGCCAATATCAGAGAACAGGTTTCCTGGGTTCACCACGGAGATACTGCCACAAACAAGGCAACTGTTCTTATTGCATCCGCCACGGCCAAGGCAAAACGACTCAAACCCCTGGATCCCATACGGGTTGAAGCCAAAAAGCATACCACCATAATCGGAGGCGGGGTTGCCGGGATTAAAACCGCACTGGATATTGCTCAAACAGGGATTGAGGTGACACTCATTGAAAAGTCAGGGATACTTGGCGGCCAGTTGAATCATCTTGACAGGCTGGCTCCTTCTGGAGAAAAAGCATCGGATATACTACAGGAATTTTTGGACCAGATTGTTAATTACAAAAATATCACCATTCACACAAATTGCATCATTGAAAATGTAACCGGATATGTGGGCAACTTTCGCCTGGATGTCGTAACGAAATCGGACAATAAAAAATTTAATATAGATACCGGCGCCATTGTCATGGCAACCGGATCTGTTTCCTACACTCCCTATGACGGAGAATACGGCTTTGGCCGTCATGAACAGGTAATTGTGCTCAAGGATTTGATCCATATTTTAAAAGAAAACAAATCCTCAGGATCTGTCCTTGAGGTGAATGGGAAACCCATTAAAAACATGGTCATGATTCATTGTGTAGGCAGCCGGCAGATACCGGGGATACATAAGCCCAAAGAAAACGGGAAGCTCAATGAATATTGTTCCAGAACATGTTGCGCTGCCATGCTCAATGCCTCAAACCAGATCAGGGAAAATTTCCCTGGAACCGGTATCTATGAAATGTACAGGGATATCAGAACCTATGGCCGGGGACAAGAAGCGTTGTATACTCAAGCATCCAAAAATAAAGTTGTTTTCATGCGGTACGAAGCAGATGCCCTGCCTGAAATAACCCCAAGCCCTCTTCCTGATTATCCATTACAGGTAAAAATTAAAGACAGTCTGACCTTTAATGAAGAAATGGATGTTCCGGTAGATCTTGTTGTGCTTGCAACGGGAATTGAACCCGATGATGTTTCAGGGCTTGCCTCAATGATGAAACTTCCCATTGGGACCGATCAATTCCTTTTAGAAGTCCATCCAAAACTTCGACCGGTTGAATTTCCCATAACCGGGGTTTTCCTTGCCGGAACATGCCAGGCACCCATGGATGCAGGGGAAGCCTGCAATGCGGCAGGAGCTGCTGCTGTAAAAGCGTCTGCACTCCTGCGCAAAGGATATATAGAGCTTGATCCCTTTGTGGCCCAAGTTGATATTGACAAATGCCAGGGCCATGGCGCCTGTGTGGAGGCCTGCCTTAAAGAGGGGGCACTGGAACTCATAGAGACGACGATTGAAGGCAAAATTCATAAAAAAGCCAGGGTAACGGCGGCTCTATGCCTGGGATGCGGGGCCTGTGCCGCAGTCTGCCCTGAAAAAGCCATTGATATCAATGGATGGGCATTAAAACAATATGAAGACATGGTGGATGCAATTGTGTCGGATGGATTTGCTGTCTGATGGTTTCACAAAACTTCTTTTATTGGAAAAAATACAATGAAAACGATCAATACAGATAAGGATAGGGATAGGGATAAAGAGGCGAAAAAAGCGGCCATGAAGGAATTGCGGGGCGTAAGAAAAAATCTGATAGCCGCAGCTTCTGCCACAATGAAACTACAAAGAAAAGAGTTGGCAGCCATTAAAGCATTTTTAAAGGCAGAGGCTGCAACCATCCCACAGATTGCAGCAGCGATTGATATGCCGACAGACAAAACCCTATGGTATATGGCAACCCTGAAAAAATACGGCCAGATCATTGAAGCACAAAAAGAGGGTGCTTTTTTTAAATACGCTTTGAATGAAGCCGATAACCCCCCAAAAAAAGCAGAGGCTTGATATGAGTTTGGTAACCTTAGATTTTGCAGAAGAGTTAAAAGAGTATTGTGGGGACAACGCTTTTGAATGTTTTAACTGCGGGACATGTGCCGCCATCTGCCCCCTTGTCCATGATAATTTCCCCAGGAGAATGATTCGATACATCCAGGTGGGGGCCAGACAAAAAATTCTTGAAAATTCAGATGAACTCTGGCGCTGCCTTCACTGCGGCCTGTGTACCCAGACCTGCCCCCGGGAAGCTGACCCGGGTGAAATTATTCTTGGCCTGAAACGATTTGTTGTCGCAAACTGGAGGAAATCATAACCCATGTTTAATCCCAGAGATATAATTGAAATCCTTGCCGCCAATGTAAGGCAGACAAAAAGTCCTTTTGGTATACCAAAATTTATGGCAAACACATGGCACAAGGATCTTTGCCTGCCCAAAGAGGGCGAATATCTATTGTTCACAGGGCTGATGTATCAATTTGCCCCCTATATTGAAAAATCCACCCAATACCTTGAAAAATATGAGGACACAAAAATTGCTGGCTATTTAAAATATACCCGATTACTTCCCGGCTACTTTTCCGGTATTGGCCTGGCCATGATGACCAAGCCAAAAGAAAAGAAAAAGGCTGCCAAACCCCTTAAAGATATTGCCTACCTTCTTCAAAAATCAAAGGTAAATTTTGGTTACAGGCCTGATTTGGATAATTATTCGGGGATTCTTCTCTATGATATGGGGGACCAGCAAGGGTTTATAGCCCATGCCAAAAAAGTTGCCCGGCAACTTCAAGATGCCGGAATAAAAAAAATAATTACCATTGATCCCCATACGGCCTATGCCTTTAAGGAACTCTATCCCAAATACACGGGATTCGGCTTTGATGTAAAACAATATTTTGAGCTTCTCAATTTCGAACCCAAAGACTGCGGCCTTGAAGTCACCCTCCATGATCCCTGTTTTTTTGGCAGATACCAAAAGTTATCGGATGTACCCAGAGAACAACTATCCAATATGGGAATCAGTGTAACAAACATCAGAAATCAGGGTGAATTTACAAGCTGCTGTGGCGGGCCGGCTGAGTCCATTTCCCCCAGGCTTTCCAATGAAATCATGGAAAAAAGAGCAAAAGAGCTTCAAGCATCAGGCAAACCAATTGTTGCCTATTGCCCTATTTGCCTTGGAAATCTTAAAAAATCCGGAGCGGATGTCCAGGATTTGTCCACCCTTCTTGCCAAACATGCGTAAGTGTTACCCAATAAAAAAACAATTCATTAAAGGAGAAAAAAATGACTGAAACCGTTGAAAACATCATGTACTTTGCAACCCACGCCGGTGATAATCCTGAAAAAGCCTGTCTGCCCTTTGTAATGGCAAATGGTGCCCTTGCAATGGATATCAAGGCAATTGTTGTACTCCAGGGCAACGGGGTTTATCTCGCCAAAGAAGATTACCGGAAAAATATGTTGCCCGGAGGCGGATTCCCCAGCTTCAACAAGTTGTTTACGGATTTTCTTGAGCTTGGCGGAGAACTCCATGTCTGCGCGCCCTGCATCAAAGAGCGGCGCATTGAAGAATCAGAGCTGCCCGAAGGATCCAAAATTACGGCTGCCGGCCAGGTTAATCTCATGGCGCTCAATGCGAATGCAACATTGGTTTATTAGCCCCAGTTTTTTTAAATGGGCACATGGTTATCACCCTAAACTGTTTGATGCCGGCATCTCCATTAAAGAAACATTCTTCAGCCTTGAAGATATGATGGTAAAATACGATGGGGTTGACATCGAAAAGAAAGAATCCACCGGCGGTATTCTAACGATCCATGATTATATCAACATTGCAAAGGAAGGCCAAGAGGTTGCGGTTCAAATCAGCCTTGAAATTATTCCGGCGGTTGAACATTTTGCAAATAAGAAAAATGAACAGACCTTTTTCATGGCTGATTTTAATATCACAACCCTGGGGAAAATAAGTCAATTCCAACGATGCCTGGCCTGTTTTCAGACCGATAAAGAAACCAAAGAAAAACCGGTTGCCATCCTGACCGCTAATGATCGGTTAAAAATTTTATTTAGTGAGTTTGATGAGGCAAACGTCCAATATAGCCCCCTGTTTTTTTAATTAAACTGGTTGTTTTTATATTGATAGCGATGTTGGTTTTGCGCTGAAAATGGTAGCTCTACTTAGAAGACAGGAACAAAATAGTGATATTCAAGATTGGTTTTTCAATTTCATTTGCAATTTTTGCTGCGGGAATGCTTTACAGAGTATTTGGTTTTTTTAAAGTTGCAATCGGTCCGGAAGCAAAGACATTTTCTTTTTTTAAACGGGTAACAAGCTTTTTAACCAGCCTGGTTATTGTCCTTATAAATCCCCTCCATTTTTTTAGATTCTGTAAAACTATTGTTTTGGATGTGGTTCTGCAAGTACAATTATTGCGTCAGGATTTCTTAAAATGGTGTATGCATATTTTTATCTATTGCGGCTTCATGGGGCTTTTGTTGATACATGCCCTGGAAGACACTATCAGTGAACTTTTTTTCACAGACTATTATTCCACTTTAAATCCTTTTCTGCTGTTAAGGAATGTGCTGGGTGTCATGGTCATCCTTGGCCTGATAATTGCTATTCAACGCCGGAAAAAAAATAATGGGTTACGATTGATAAGCAAGAGACCCGATTATATAGCCATTGTGGTGCTGGCCGTGATTATGATTTCCGGGTTTTTTCTTGAGGCAAGTAAAATAATATCCGCTCCGATATTTGATGAAATGGTCGATGACTGGGGCACCATGCTTGATGATGATGAATTATCAACCCTAACGGTGTATTGGCAGGAAAAATATGGCGTGGTTTTCCCGAACCAGACGATTGAAGTTACCCAAGAGGCCCTGGAAGCGGGGGAGGAAGCAAACGATAATAATTGCGGTGCGTGTCATTCCAAGTCCGCATGGGCATTTGCATCATATCCAATATCCCTTGGGATGCGGCCAATGGCCGGTTTGTTCAATGCCTGGCGGTTGGATATCTGGTTGTGGTATATTCATTTTTTAAGCTGTTTTATTGGCCTTGCGTATTTACCCTTTAGCAACCTTTTACATATCATCACCAGCCCCATGAGCATTCTGGTCAACGGGGTTGTTGGTCAAACTATTAAAAAACCTGAAAACAGGGCCACAAGGAGAGCGCTGGACTTACAGGCCTGCACCCATTGCGGGACCTGCACCCTTCATTGTTCTGTTGCCCCGGTTTATAAAATATTTCCCAACACCAACATTTTCCCCTCTGAAAAATTGCTGGCATTGAAGGAAAGGAGTTCCGGCGTATCTTCAAATCCGGAAACGGCACAAAAATTTTCCCAGGGCAGTTTTATCTGTACCAATTGTAATCGGTGTTCCGAACTTTGTCCGGCAGGCATCAATCTTCAGGATCTATGGATTGAAAGCAAAAAAGAACTGGCCCTGGAAAAAATTGGCGATCCATGTGTTCATCTTAGGGCTGTGAAGGAAGGAAAATGGTCTAACCCTTCCAGGGAAAAAATCATAATAGGAAAACCAAAACAAAAGAAAGAGTTGGGTATATGGGAAAGATCCCTGCAAGCCGGCTCTTTCTCCCTGTGTTATAAATGTATGACCTGTACCACCTCTTGCCCGATTGTCGGCATGACGGAAAACTCTGACTCCCTGGGAATTGCCCCCCATCAAATTATGCACAGCCTGTCTTTAGGCCTAATTGACAGGGCCATGGATTCTCGAATGATGTGGGATTGCCTGACCTGTTATAAGTGTCAGGAAAATTGCCCCCAGGGTGTTCAAATCACCGATATTTTCTATGAAATTAAAAATATGATATTTGAAAAGGAATACAACCGATGAAGTATGCTTTATTTTCAGGATGTAAAAGCGCTTTTTATCTTCCCCAGTATCGAACTTCTTCAAAGGCTGTTTTATCTTCCCTTGGCGTTGAACTATCGGAATTGGAATTTAATTGTTGCGGCTATCCCATGCGCGCTAAAAACCTTGACGCATATTTAATACTGGCTGCAAAAAATTTAGCTATTGCCGAACAGCAGAATCTTCCCATCCTTACATTGTGCCAATGTTGTTTTGGTTCTTTAAAACACGCAGATTACTATTTGAAAAACAATCCCCGAAAAATGGAAAGGATCGTAAGTTTATTAAAAGAAGACGGATTGGCGTATAAGGGAACAACTAAAATTGATCATATTTTAACGGTATTTGCCAACCAGATAGGATATCCCCGCATTGAAAAACAAATAACCCAAAAATTTAAAGGGTTAAAAATTGCCCCCCATTATGGATGCCATGCACTGCGGCCGTCAAATATTACCCAATTTGATAATCCCCATGCACCCACAATTTTTGAGCAGGTCATTCGATTGACCGGCGCAATACCCGTTGAGTGGTCAAAACGTCTGGAATGCTGTGGCAATCCTTTATGGGATAAAAACAATGAACTTTCCCTTGGCATCCTGGAACAAAAAATTGATAGTGCCAAAGACGCAAGTGCCGACATGATTTGTTCTGCCTGTAATTATTGTCAGCTCCAGTTTGATGAAATTCAGAAAAATGCCTTGGGAAAAACATCGGCAGAATCCTTTCCCTCTATTTTTATTTCCCAGTTATTGGGATTGAGCATGGGCCTGTCTGAAAAAGAGCTGAACATTGAGGCCAATCATATTGACCTTTCTGGAATCAGAAATTATTTATAGCTATCATTTCAGGATATATCCATACAAGGATTTAATCAGACAAATTTTTATAAGAGAAAAAACATGACAACAAAAATATCACGAAGAGCATTTTTAAAGGGTTCCATTACCGCTGCAGGATCTGTTGCCGCGGCAACAACCGTTGCGCAGTAAGCGATCAATGAACCCCATCTTATAATCCAGTCCGGATCATGACATATTGAGCCTACTTACAAATTAAGGGAGGCTTAAATGGTGTCTGTAAATTCAAAAGGATCAAATGAAAAGCGTTGCCAGTTCTGGGAACGTC
>JAFLJW010000131.1 GCA_022712815.1 Pseudodesulfovibrio sp.
CCTCACGGCAAATCTCATCCCGGCGCGGAAACCGCTCCCAAACGCTTTCTCAAAGACGGCAGCCCGATCTGTCGCCTCATCGCCTGGGAAGTGACGCGGTCCTGCAACCTCGCCTGCAAACATTGCAGAGCCGAAGCGCACCCGGAACCATACGAGAACGAGCTCTCCACTGCCGAGGCCAAGGCCCTTATCGACACGTTCCCGGACGTGGGCAACCCGATCATCATCTTCACCGGCGGCGAACCCATGATGCGCCACGATGTATATGAACTGATCGCTTACGCCAAGACCAAAGGCCTGCGCTGCGTCATGGCCCCCAACGGGACACTTATCACGCCTGAAACAGCGCAAAAAATGAAAGATGCGGGAATCGAGAGATGCTCCATCTCCATTGACGCGCCAGAAGCCACCCAGCACGACGAATTTCGTGGCGAAGTCGGCGCGTTCGATGCATCCATGCGTGGCATCCAGTACCTGAAAGATATTGGAATAGAGTTCCAAATCAACACCACGGTAACCAAGAACAACCTGCATCTGTTCAAGGACATATTCAATCTTTGTGAGAACTTAGAGGCCTCAGCGTGGCACATTTTTCTGCTGGTTCCGACAGGTCGTGCTGCGGAGCTTGGCACTGAGGTCATCACCGCCGAGGAGTACGAGAACGTGCTCAACTGGTTCTACGATTTCCGCAAAACCACGGATATGCAGCTCAAGGCGACCTGCGCCCCGCACTATCACCGCATCCTGCGTCAACGCGCCAAGGAAGACGGCACCCCGGTCAATTTCGAGAACTTCGGTCTCGATGCCGTGAGCCGTGGCTGCCTGGGCGGTGTCGGTTTTTGTTTCATCTCCCATCGCGGTCAGGTGCAGCCCTGTGGATATCTGGAACTGGACTGCGGCAATGTCCGCGAAACCGCGTTCCCGGATGTCTGGAAAAAATCCCAACAATTTCTCAACCTGCGCAACCCCGAAGTATATGACGGAAAATGTGGGTATTGCGAATACGAACGCGTCTGCGGCGGCTGCCGCGCCCGCGCCCAGACCATGAACGGTCATTATCTGAAAGAAGAGCCTTTGTGCTCTTATGAACCGAAGAAAAAGCCAAAGAAATAGTATGGATAATTACGACAAGAAAATTCTCGATGTCATCCAGTCCCATTTTCCGCTGGCATCTCGCCCTTATGAGGAAATCGGCAAACAGGTGGGATTGACCGAGGCCGAAGTGCTCGCCCGCGTCCGCGACCTGAAGAAATCAGGCCTCATCCGCAGGATGGGTGCCAACTTCGCGTCCCAATCGCTGGACTGGCAGTCCACCCTGTGCGCGGCATCGGTCCCCACTGACAAAATCGACACATTCGTGGCCGAAGTGAACAAACACGATGGGGTCACGCACAACTACCTGCGCGAGAACAAGTTCAACATCTGGTTCGCGCTTATCGCCCCGGACATGGACGCGGTGGAGACCACCATCGCCTCCATCACCGAGGCCACCGGCATTGACATCCTGAACCTGCCTGCCAGCAAGGTGTTCAAGATCAAGGTTGATTTCAAGATGGACAAATAGCGGCAAGACAGGCAACAAGGACGCCATGGACAAACTCATCAAATCCTTGTTGCTCGGAATCGCCGCAGGAATTCTGGATGTCATCCCCATGGTGTTTCAGGATTTGAGCTGGCAAGCCAACCTCTCGGCCTTCCTGCACTGGTTGGCTCTGGGCGTAATCATTACCTACGCGAACCTGCCCCTTTCCGGCTGGCTTTCGGGCCTTGTCATCGCCCTGCTGGCTGGCATCCCCATAGCCGTTCTGGTCACTGAATCAGACCCCATCGCAGCCTTTCCCATCCTGCTGTCTTCAATCATTCTCGGCAGCCTGCTCGGCTTCATGGCCGAAAAAACAATAACTGGCCAGCGGAACAACTAAACACGAATCAGACTGTTGACAAAGTCAACTCTGGCAGGTTGTTGAAAAAGGTTCGAGTGCTAGGCGCAAAAAAAAATCAAGGCCGACACGTACTTCCTGTTCGTTAGAATTTGAACTTTTTTGCAGCAACGCCGCAATCGGGCCTTTCTCAGCAACCTGACGAATTTCCTTCATTTCGTAGCCGCACCTTATGACTTGCGAATCAAGTGCGTTGCGGGTACACCTCTCTCAGAACACAATGCTGCATGGGAGCTGATATCATGATTCTTTCGCCCTCGATGCTTTCCTCGGATTTCACCAATATGGAATCGGAGCTAAAAGCCCTGGAAAAAGCTGGCCTTGAGTGGGTCCATCTCGATGTCATGGATGGCATGTTCGTGCCGAACATTACCTTTGGCCCACCGATCATCAAAGCCATGCGCGCCAAGTCCAGCCTGTTCTTCGACTGTCACCTGATGATCAACGATCCGGGCCGCTATATCGAGCTTTTTGCCGATGCCGGAGCCGACCTCATCTGCGTCCACGCCGAAGCCTGCGATCACCTGGAGCGCGTCTGTACCCAGATTGTCGAGGCCGGAGCCAAGCCCGCAGTGGCCCTCAATCCGCATACTCCGCTGGACGGGATAAAGTACCTGATTCCGCAGCTCCACATGGTCCTGCTCATGTCCGTCAATCCGGGTTTCGGCGGCCAGAAGTTCATCCCGTTCTGCCTTGACAAGGTGAAGGAACTCAAGCGGATGATTGTTGATGCCAAGGCAGACACCCTGATCCAGATCGACGGCGGTGTGACCGCCGACAACGCAAAGGAACTGGTCGATGCCGGGGTGGATGTCCTTGTTTCCGGATCTGCCTTCTTCGGCTTTCCGCCGTACGCTGAGCGACACAAGCTTTTTCAGGACATCTGCAAATAACTACTGATTTTATTCAGGATATCCGGGGGCTGCTCGATCAGCCCTCTTTTCTTTGAGGATTTCATATGGCCGTAATCAGCCTGCGCGATATTCAAATAAACTTCACCGGAACCATGCTGCTCAATGGAATTTCCATGCAAATTGAGCCGGGTGAGCGAGTCTGCCTGCTGGGTCGCAACGGGGAAGGCAAGTCCACCGTACTATCCATCATAGAAGGCACGGTAACGCCCGACAAAGGCTCCATCGACTACGCCAGAGGCTCCCGCGTGGCCATGCTGCCGCAGGAAGTCCCCCATGATCTCAAAGGGTTGGTCTACGATATTGCAGCTCAAGGACTTGGCGAGGTTGGTAAACACCTGACCACCTACCATGAGACGGTCCGCGCGCTGGAAGAAGCGTCCGATTCCGAGCAAGAAGAACTCGTGGCCCGGCTTGAGCACACCCAGCACGCGCTGGAAGATGCCGGAGGCTGGCCGCATCACCAGACCATTGAGACCGTGCTATCGCACCTCAAGCTCGACGCGGACGAATCTTTTGCCGACCTGTCCGGCGGCACCAAACGACGCGCCCTGCTCGCCCGCGCACTGGTCAGCGACCCGGACCTGCTAATTCTGGATGAGCCGACCAACCATCTGGACATCGAATCAATCACCTGGCTCGAAGATTTTCTGATTCGCCAGAATATCACCCTCCTCTTCGTCACCCATGATCGCGCTTTCCTCAAACGGCTCGCCACGCGCATCATCGAACTGGACCGGGGCAAGCTCTTCAACTGGGAATGCGACTATACGACCTACCTCAGGCGCAAAGACGCTAATCTGGAAGCCGAGGCCAAGCAGAATCATAATTTCGACCGCAAACTGGCCGAAGAGGAAACATGGATTCGCCAGGGCATCAAAGCGCGGCGCACCCGCAACATGGGCCGGGTCCGCGACCTGCGAAAAATGCGGGAGGAACACACGGCACGGCGTGAGCGCACCGGATCGGCCAAAATGGTCATTCAGGAAGCGGAGCGCACCGGCAAGCTGGTGGTGGAAGCAAACTCCCTCTGTTTCGGCTTTGACGACATGCCCATTGTCAGCGACTTTTCCACGGCCATCATGCGCGGCGACAAGGTGGGCCTGATCGGCCCCAACGGAGTCGGCAAAACAACCCTGCTCAAGATTCTGCTCGGCGAAATCGAACCACAGAGCGGTTCAATCCGGCGCGGAGTCAACCTTAAAGTCAGCTATTTCGATCAGATGCGCGAACAGTTTGACGAGACCAAATCCGTCCGCGAAAACGTGGCCGAGGGCAATGACTTTATCGAGATTGCCGGCAGGCGCAAACATGTCATGGGCTATCTCAAGGATTTCCTCTTCACCCCGGACCGTGCCAAGGTTCCGGTCTCGGTCCTGTCCGGCGGCGAACGCAACCGACTCATGCTGGCCCGGCTGTTCACCAAGCCGTCCAATGTTCTGGTCATGGATGAACCGACCAACGATCTGGACGCCGAAACACTGGACCTGCTTGAAGAATTGCTTATGGAATACCCCGGCACCCTGCTGATTGTCAGCCACGATCGAGCCTTCCTCAACAACGTGGTCACCTCGACCATCGCCTTTGAGGGTAACGGCAACATCAGTGAATACGTTGGCGGCTACGACGACTGGCTCAGGCAACGCCCGGGCAAATCCTCTGCCGCGGCCAAGACATGCAAGCCGAAACCAGTCACGAAAGACCCAGCCAAAACCGCGAAAAAGAAGTTAGAC
>JAFLJW010000132.1 GCA_022712815.1 Pseudodesulfovibrio sp.
ACTGATACCGATCAATATTTTCCGCGCCTTCAAATGTAATAGTATCCTCCGGAACCGTCAGACCCATCATAACCGATCCGGCCCAGCGCTGGCACATTTTGCAATGGCAGGTGCCGAACTCGGGGTTAAGATCGCGGATTGTAAAATGCACCGCACCGCATAAACATTTTCCTGTTCTGTCCATCTTACTCTCCATTATTACGTCACGCTACCTGACCTTGTTTCAATTTTGCCCGTCTGGACCCGGTAAAATAGTCATATGAAATTCATATGCGAGTCATATGGAATTCATATCGTCCGTTTTGCCGTTACTGTGCAGCAATTACATCCACCGAATTCAGGTAGCCGAGGATCGAATTCGCCGCCCCGCGCCCATCGCTGATTGCCCACACCACAAGGCTGGCACCGCGCACGATGTCGCCCACCGCGTAAACCCCGTCAACCTCGGTTGCGTGGGTTTTGAAATCGGCCTTGATCGTGCCCCAGCGCGTCACTTCCAACGCGTCCTCGTCCCATAATGTCGGCAGATCTTCTGGCGAAAATCCCAGCGCCATAACCACCAGATCGGCAGGCTCGTTATAATCCGCACCCTCGATCACTTCGGGGCTTTGGCGCCCTGTGGCATCCGGCGCACCCAGTCGCATTTTCTGAACCATCACAGATTCGACCGGATCACCGACAAACCCGTTTGGCGCGGTCTGCCAGATAAATTCAACGCCCTCTTCTTCGGCATTCTGCACCTCGCGCATACTGCCCGGCATGTTCGCCTTATCCCGACGATACAGGCACTTCACACTAGTTGCGCCTTGGCGGATTGCCGTGCGCACACAGTCCATCGCCGTGTCGCCACCACCAATCACCACCACCCGTTTATCGGCCGCATTCAGCGCGCCACTTTCATATTCCGGAACCTCGTCACCAAAGCTGACTTTGTTGCTCGCCGTCAGGTAATCCAGCGCTTGAACCACGCCAGCCGCGCCCACACCCGGCGCTTGCAAATCCCTTGGTTTATAGACCCCTGTGGCGATCAGCACTGCATCATGCTGGCCGGTAATGGCCTGAAAGCTGATGTCCTCACCCACATTGCAATTCAGCACAAACTGAACACCGGCTTGCTCTAACTGCTCAATGCGGCGCATCACCACGGGTTTCTCCAACTTAAAGCTTGGGATCCCGTAGGTCAGCAACCCGCCCGCCCGATCATAGCGATCATAAACCGTCACCTGCACGCCCGCACGTCGCAGCACATCCGCCGCTGCCAGCCCCCCCGGGCCAGCCCCGATGATGCCCACCGATTCCGTGCGCTCCGTATGCGGCAGGTTCGGTGTGACCCAGCCATTGTCCCATGCCGTATCGGTAATGTATTTTTCAACTGCCCCGATGGTTACAGTTTCATGGCCGGAATTTTCAATCACGCAATTGCCCTCGCACAGACGGTCCTGCGGGCAAATCCGGCCACATATTTCAGGGAATGTGTTGGTCGCCTGACTTAGCTCATAGGCCTCTTTCAGCCGCCCTTCGGCGGTCATCAGCAACCAATCAGGGATGTTATTGTGCAGCGGGCAATGGGTTTGGCAATAAGGCACGCCGCATTGGCTGCACCGGCTGGCCTGCTCCTCGGCTTTGGTGCGGGCGAACTCTGCGTAAATCTCGTCGAAATCCTGATTTCGTACTATTGCATCACGTTTCTCGGGCATATCCCGTTTCACATCCACAAACTTAAGCATTGGTTGTTTCGCCAAGGTCTCGACTCCGTCTTTTTAATCAGAACCAATCCAATAAACAGAGTTGGGGGAAAAGAAAAGTCACTAATACTGACCTAATATGCGCTTTTTTGACTGTTGCTGCTTTGAAATAGGCTTCAAACCGTAATAATAGGTGTATAATGCTTACCTATTATTAATTTATCCAATTAAAACAAGGCCTAGAATCGCAGCGGTCCCGACAATAATCCGCCACCAGCCAAACAGCGCATAGCCATTTTTACTGACATAGCCCAACATCCATTTGACCACCAAAACCGCGACAACAAAGGCCATAACAAATCCGATGGCGATTTCATTCAACGCGCCCGCATCCAGAACATCGCGGTTTTTATAGAGGTCATAGGCAAAGGCCCCTGCCATTGTCGGCATCGACAAAAAGAACGAAAATTCAGCCGCAGCCCGTTTGTCCGCCCCCATCAGCAATGACCCAACGATGGTAGAACCCGACCGTGAAACCCCTGGAATCATTGCCAAACACTGGATAAATCCGATGGCCAGCGACATCTTCAACGGAAACTGCATCGCATCATGATAGCGCGGTTTCAGAGGCAAGCGGTCGACCCACAACAACACAAAGCCACCCAGAATCAGCATCACTGCAATCAGCATCGGCGATTCAAACAATACCTCTTTGATGAAATCATGCGCCAATACGCCAATCACCACGGCGGGCATAAAGGCAACCAAAATGGAATAGATAAAGCGCCGCGATTGCGGGTCGTTCACTGTACTAAAAACCGACCACAGCTTGGCCGAATATATCGTCAGGATTGCCAGAACCGAGCCCAGCTGAATCACCACCTCGAATGTTTTACCCGCCGATTCAAACCCTAAAAAATGCCCGGCCAGCAACAGATGACCAGTCGAGGAAACGGGGAGGAACTCGGTCAGTCCCTCCAACGCCCCCAGAAAAAGGGAAACCAGCGTCGTGCTGTCACTCATAGCAGTACCTTATGTCCAGAACTCAGGTGTTACGTAGCTTCTTGGCAGATTCTTTGATGGACGAAAATTCGCCCGACGGGCGAAACCGCCACAAATAATCCGGCGCCACTGCCTCGTATGGAGTTGGCTTAATCCCCAAATCGGCCAAGCCCCACGCACCACCGGACACGACATTATCGTGCCGTAACATGCGCACCTGATCGCGGGTCAGAATATTGTTCGGGATCAGCCCCATAGACAAGGTTTGCATCATATCAAACCCGAACCCCATGATCCGGCCCACAAAAAACGGCATATTCAAAACCAGACGACGGCGCTTGATTTCACCCAACATGAATTGAACCAGCCCCTTCAGGGTTTGCACTTCGGGCCCACCCAGCTCGTAAATCCCTGTCGGGGCATCCCCCGTCAACGCCGCTTCGGCAGCAGCCGCCACATCGTCAACATAGACCGGTTGAAATTTCGTATCCCCGCCCACAAGCGGCAACACCATGCTGAATGTTGTCATGCCCGCGAACTTGTTGAAAAACTTGTCCTCGATCCCGAAAACAACAGAGGGTCGTAAAATAGTGGCATTCGGAAAATACGTCATCACGCTTGCCTCGCCCAACCCCTTAGAGCGGGCATAGGCGCTATCGCTATCGGCATCCGCCCCGATCGCCGACAGATGCACCATGCGTTTCACACCTTCAACCGCTGCAATGCGGGCTATACGCTCTGCCCCTTCATGCTGCACGGCGTCAAATTTATTGCGCCCGCGGTTGTTCAGAATGCCAACGCAATTCACCACAGCATCCGCTCCACGCAGCGCCGCTCGAACCGAAGCATCATCGCGGATATTGCACAAAATCGGCTCGACCTGCCCGACCACGCCAAATGGCTTTACAAACAATGCTTCATTGGGGCGACGGACCGCAACGCGAACGCGCCAACCGGCCTTTGCCATCCGCAATGCAATATAGCGCCCGACAAAACCGGAACCGCCGTAAATAGTGACAAGTTTGGACATAGGAAAGCCTCCGCTTAAACATTGCATTCTCAATAGCTTTTTCACAGTCGGGGAACAAGTCACGATCACAGCTTGATGCTTTTTGCGCAAACACCCCGTTGACACCCCCCGAAAGTCGCTATAATCCGCCCTCTACGACACTTGATAATATGCCCAGGTGGCGGAATGGTAGACGCGCTAGCTTCAGGTGCTAGTATTCGCAAGGATGTGGAGGTTCGAGTCCTCTCCTGGGCACCAAAAAATCTTCTCATACATGCTCATAT
>JAFLJW010000314.1 GCA_022712815.1 Pseudodesulfovibrio sp.
ACGCGCTCTGCGTCTTCCTTGATACCGGCTGTGTCGTTGCGGAAAAACGCGCCCATATCGAGATTTTCCATGACCGTCAGGCGGGGGAAGATGCGGCGACCTTCGGGGACCTGACACAATCCCATGGATGGCAGGATATCGGAACTGATATTGTTGATGCGCTCACCTTTGTAGAAGATGTCCCCTTCAACGGCTTTTATGATATTGCAGATGGTCATCAGCGTGGTGGATTTACCTGCGCCGTTGGCCCCGATGATGGAGACGATCTCGCCTTCAAAGACTTTGAACGAGATGCCCTTCAAGGCCTGTATCCGACCATAGGCCGAGACCACGTTTTTCAGTTCAAGGATGATTTTTTTGGTATCTGGCATTGTTTTGTACTTTGGTTAATCAGCTTCTTCTGACCGGCGGCCAACACGTGAGGCAGGCCACAGACCTTCGGGACGGATGAGCATCATTAGCGTCATTACGCCACCGAACACCAACATGCGGTAAAGCTCGAATCCGCGGAAGACCTCGGGCAGGGCCACCAGAGCCAGAACGCCGAGGATGACGCCGGGGATGGACCCCATTCCGCCGAGGACGACCATGGAAAGGACCATGGCAGATTCAAGGAAAGTGAATGATTCAGGTCCGACAAACCGCATGCGAGCGGCAAAAAACGCCCCGGCAAATCCGGCGAAGGTCGCGCCCATGGCATAGGCCAGAAGTTTCAGGAGAAAGGTATTCACACCCATCAGTTCGGCGGCGGTCTCGTCCTCGCGGATGGCCTCCCAGGCCCGGCCTATGCGGGAGAAATTGAGTCGGTAGACCGCAATTATCGTGACGATGACGATGACGAGAATGACGTAGTAGAGCATCCAGAGTTGCTTGAGTTGGTAGCCGAAGATTTCGGGACGCGGAATACTGAGGATGCCGTTTGGACCGTTGGTCAGTGACATCCAGTTATTGAAGATGAGGCGAACTATCTCACCAAACCCCAGCGTGACGATGGCGAGGTAGTCTCCGCGCATTCGCAGGGTGGGATAGCCGACAATGCTGCCTGCGATGGCAGCCGTCAACCCGGCCACAGGCAGGCAGAGCCAGAACGACATGCCGAAATGGAGGCTCATCAATGCATAGGTATATGCCCCCACACCGTAGAAGGCGATGTAGCCGAGATCGAGCAATCCGGCCAGACCGACAACGATATTCAGGCCAAGGCCGAGGCAGATGTAGATCATGACACTGATGGCTACGTCATGGGCGTACCGTTCCGTTAATTGCGGATAAATGATCGCAGCCGCGAGGACGATGCCGAGAAGTGCCCACCGGGGCATGGAATCGTATATCTTTTTTGCTTTGCCGGAAGCGGTTTTGATCGGGGTTTCGACGAAATCCAGTTGCCCTGCCTGCTGCACCTGATAGAAGAGCATGATGATGACGGCAGCCACAGCCACATAGCCGAAGACCGTGAAGGTCTTGCCAAATTCCAGTCCTTCGGGCGTGATGCCGAGCAGCGGCCACAGAAGGATGAAGAACCACAGGAGGCCGACCCCGCAGGACAGCCATAATTTTCTAGACTCTTGTGTCGTCAACGTTCTCTCCCATGATGCCGGTGGGACGGAAATACAGGACGGCGATCAGGATGATGAAGGCGAATACGTCCTTGTATTCACCGGAAATATATCCGGCGGCGAAAATTTCCACCATGCCGATGATCAGTCCGCCGATCAGTGCGCCGGTGATGTTGCCGATGCCACCGAGCACGGCGGCGGCAAAGGCCTTGATGCCGGGTACGAATCCCATGGTGTAGTTCACCGATCCGTAATAGAGGCCGACCATGATGCCCGCCGCTGCTGCCAGAGCCGCGCCAATGGCGAAAGTTGTGGCGATAACGCGGTTGGAATTGATGCCGACCAGCGCGGCCATGACCTTGTCCTGAGACGTGGCCCGCATGGCCTTTCCGATCCGGGTTTTGAAGACCAGAAGGTTCAGGGCGATCAGAAGGACGATGGTCAGGACCACGATGAAAATTTGCATGTAGGAGACGGAAACGAGTCCCCATTCAAATCCGCCAGCGGTGATTTCCGTGGGGTAGGGCTTGTCATAAACGCCCTGCGTGAGCATCAGCCCGTTTTGCAGGAAGATGGACACGCCCAGTGCAGACAGCAGTGCGGCCAGACGGGATGCCTGACGAAGAGGTTTGTAGGCGAGGCGTTCCACGGCCATGGCCATCAGTGCGCAATAGCCCATGGACAGGACCAGGGCGAGTCCGAGACAGATATAGGGATGCAACCCCTGTGCTGCCAGATAGGAAATGAGAATCACGCCCATGTAACCACCAGCGGCGAAGAATTCACCGTGCGCGAAGTTGATGAGCTGGATGATGCCGTAGACCATGGTATAGCCGAGGGCAATGAGAGCGTAAACGCCTCCGAGCGTGATGCAGTTGATCAGCTGTTGGATGAAAAATTCCATGTGTATCCAGTGTCCGGGACCTCGCAGATGCGAGGTCCCGGTTTTGTTGCAGCTTGCTTAAGCTTAGTACTTTTCGCCGGACAGGGAGTTCCAGTACGGTACGAACTTGCCGTCTTTGACCTGATAGACGGTGTAGTTGGAACCGGAGTCACCCTGCTCGTTGTAAGAAACGGTCTTGGATGCGCCCACGAATTCGAGCTTCAGAAGCTCGGCACGGACTTTGACAGGATCAGCAGATCCAGCGGCCTGAACGGCTTTCAGGTATGCCATGGCGGAGTCAAAGGCGTATGCGGAGTAAGCGCCAGGCTCGTTGCCGGTCTTGGCCTTATACTTGGTGAAGAAGGTCTTGTAAGCGTCAGCATCTTTGTCAATGGCTCCGAAGGTGCAGAACAAGCCTTCAGCGCTAGCCTTGGCGATTTCAACGATCTTGGGATGGTAGACGGCATCCTGACCCATCAGGACAGCGTCAACGCCCATGCGCTTGGCCTGGATGACCATCAGTGCGCCGGTGGCGGAGTTTTGCAAGGAGATGTAGAAGAGGTCGGGGTTGGCGGCTTTGACCTTGGTCAGCACGGCGGAGTAGTCCTTGTCGCCCTGATTGACGTGGTCGTGATCCAGAACTTCGATCCCGGCAGCCTTGGCAGCAGCGGCAACACCTTCGGCCAGACCCTGGGAGTAGGTGGTCTTGTCATCGACGATGAAGATGGACTTCACGCCTGCGACGTCTTTCATGAACTTGACGGCAGCCGGGGCCTGGTGATCGTCACGCCCGCAGGTGCGGAATATGTTGGTCAGGCCGCGTTCGGTGACTTTCGGGCTGGTGGAAGCCGGGGTCAGCATGATGATGTTTTCTTCGGCCAGAGTCTCGGAAGCCGGAATGGTCGAGCTGGAGCAGTATGCACCGACAACGCCGGTAACTTTTTCGTTGATCAGCTTGTTGGCTGCGGCAACGGCCTGTTTCGGGTCGCAAGCGGTATCCTGCGGGAAAAGCTCAATGTCGTCAAAACCTTCGATGCCGCCTTGTTCCCTGATGACTTCGATGGCGATTTCAGTACCCTGGCGGATGTCGTTACCGTCAGCGGCGTAAGGGCCGGTCAGGGGGGACATGGTCCCCATTTTGAGAACATTTTCGGCTTTTTCACCTTCGCCGCAGCCCGTCAGGACCAGGGCCATTACGGCCAGAGCCGCGATAAGTGCGAGTAAACGTTTCATAGACACTCTCTCCATTTTGCGGTTTAGCCAGCCTCTCTACTGGCCTAAATATGCCTCAATCACAGCCGGGTCTTTCCGAATATCCTGGGGAAGGCCCTCTGCGATCATTACACCGTGGTCAAGAACGACGATTCGGCTGCAAATGCCCATGACGACTTTCATGTCATGCTCCACCATCAGCACCTTGATGCCAAGCTCGGTGATGTGCCCAATGGATTCCATGAGTTCCATGGACTCGACCGGATTCAGACCGGCAGCGGGTTCGTCAAGAAGGATTGTGTGCGGTTCGCTTGCCAATGCCCGGGCAATCTCCAGTCTGCGTTGATACCCGTATGGAAGGTTGCAGGCGATTTCGTCCGTCTTGTCGCCAAGACCCATGAAGTCGAGTGCTTTCTGGGATTTTTCCTGAATGCGCTTTTCCTCGCGTTGCTGGCTCGGACTTCTGAGAATGGCACCCCATACACCAGCCTTGGAGCGGCTGTGCTGGGCGACCATACAGTTTTCGAGCGCGGTCATGTTTTGAAAAAGCCGAATGTTCTGGAAGGTTCGGGCGATGCCCATGGTCAGGACCTGATAGGGACGAAGGCCGGTGAGGATCTTGTCGTCATATGTCACCTTGCCGCTGGAGGCTTTGTACACTCCGGTGATAACGTTGAACACCGTGGTTTTACCCGCGCCGTTGGGGCCGATCAAGCCCACAACTTCACCCTCGCCCACGGTGAACGAAATGTCGGTCAGGGCTTGCAAACCGCCAAACCGGACACATATATCGTCAAGAATAAGGTTTTCCATAAGTATCCAATGAAATAGTAAAAATCGCCTGTTTTTACAAGCAAAATATTCTCTGCACCATAGGTTCAATCATTTAAAATAACGGGCTTTTTTTGACAGGACGCTTTTTATTACCCCATTTTGACAAAAAAGTCTAATCAACGCGAATTGTTCTTGTCTACTGAGCATTCTTTTTTTCTGTCATGACAAACAGAATAATGTTCTGTTTATCTCCGCGACACAAGGCGGGGGCAGGGCAAATATTTTCAAACTTGTCCTTTATGACGAATAACGCACGGTACTGCATACGGGCTTTTTCACGCCCAGTTTCATTGATCAGGGCATTTCAAAAGGGCGTACTTTCCTTTGCGATATGAATACTGTAACTCCTTTCGTGCACCACATATACAGGTAAGGAGTATTTTTCATGACAAAGACAGTTTTCATTACCGGCGCAACTGCCGGATTCGGCAAGGCCATGGCTAGGCGATATGCATCAGCGGGTTGGAAACTGGTGCTGACAGGCAGGCGCCCGGAAAGGCTTGATGAGCTGAAATCGTCCCTTGCCCCCGCCTCGGTCCACACCATTTGTTTTGACATCCGCGACAGGGAATCGGTCCGGGATGCGGTGGCCTCCCTGCCCCCGGAGTTCGCTGCCATCGACGTGCTCGTGAACAACGCAGGTCTCGCCCTTGGCACGGAACCGGCTCAGGATTGCGATCTGGACGAGTGGGAAACCATGGTGGACACCAATATCAAGGGCTTGCTCTATATTACCAAGGCAATCCTGCCCGGCATGATTGAGCGCAACACGGGCCATATCGTCAATCTCGGTTCCGTGGCAGGCAACTATCCTTATCCCGGCAGCAACACCTACGGCGGCACCAAGGCTTTTGTGAAGCAGTTCTCCCTGAATCTTCTGGCTGACCTGCTTGGCACGAAGATCCGCGTCACGAACATTGAGCCGGGCCTGTGCGAGAGCGAGTTTTCCATTGTTCGCTTCCGCGGCGACAAGGACAAGGCGGACAACGTCTATAAAGGAACCGAGCCTATTTTGCCGGACGACATTGCCGAGATCATTTACTGGACCACCACTTTGCCCTCGCATATTAATATTAATGCCCTTGAGGTCATGCCAGTGGATCAGGCGTTTGGACCCTTTGCGATCCACCGGGAAGATTGATGAGTCTGGCGTAAGGCGTCCTTGATACTGAAATATGTGAAAAGTACCATGCACTCGTGCTGACCCGAGTCTAAAAGTTTGCATCGTGTCCGATTCTGCTTGACTTATTGGTCCTTTTTAGGGTCTAAACCGCGCTGCCAGCCAGCTCTATGCGCAGGGGTTTATTGCACGAAATGCATAAACCGTGTATGGAATCCGGACGGAAATGATACCGCCCGGAGCAAGGGCTGGAATGGTTGCACGATCCAAGGAGAAAACAGATGTACGTTGGACTGAAAATGCTTCGCGACTTCGTCAAAGTCACCCCTCAGACTCTGGTTAAGGATGCCCAAAAGCAACTTGAAGACAGCAAACTCTGGATGCTCCTGGTGGTGGACGAAGAGGGCAAGCTGGTCGGTTATGTACGTAAGGAAGATCTTTCCGCTGCATTGCCCAGCCTAGTGACCTCTCTGGAAAAGCACGAAATTAACTACCTGATGAGCAAACTCACTGTAGAGAAGATCTATCGTACCGACATCAAGACCGTGACCCCTGAGACCGAAATCGAGGGCGCGGCTGACATGATGTACGAGATGAACCTGGCCGGACTGGCCGTGGTCGATGCCTCCGGTGAACTCATTGGATATATCAATAGAAACGTCATGCTCGACGTACTGGCCGAGGAGATGGGATATCGCGAGGGCGGAAGCCGCCTGACGCTTGAGGTCGAGGACCGTTCCGGCGTGCTTTATGAAGTCGCCGGGGTCATCGCCAATATGAAAATATCCATCATCTCCATTGGCACTTTCTTTTATAGCGGACGCAGAATAGTTGTCGTCCGAATAGATACCGATGACCCGTCCGCCGTAGCCATAGCGTTGCAGGACAGGGGCTACAAACTGGTCACTCCCGATAATTTCACGGGAGAATGGACCTAAGGGTCTGCTCGCGAACACGACAGTACAGGCCGGATCGGAGTTAGATGTTATTCGCCGCTCCGCCGTACAGACGTTGTGCCTTCCGGGTACGCTCTCAACCATAATTGCAGGATTATGGCTTATCTCGACGTCAGTGACGTAACACTTACCTTCAAGGGCATTGCCGCTCTTATGGGGGTGTCGTTCACCGTGGAACAGGGGACTATCGCGTCTCTTATTGGTCCCAACGGTGCAGGCAAAACCTCCATGCTCAACTGTATCAGTGGTCGCTACATCCCCGACGGGGGTGCTTCCGGTCCGTGCAATATCTCTCTTGACGGAGAATGCCTGTTGTCCCTGCCTGCGCACAAGCGCACCGGGCTTGGACTTTCGCGGACATTCCAGAACATTGCGCTGTTCAAGGGCCTCTCGGTCCTTGACAATCTCATGGTCGGCCGCCACAGCCAGATCGAATATGGGCTTTTGTCTTCCATATTCTATTGGGGCAAGGCCGCGCGGACCGAGAGCAGGCATCGCCGTCGTGTCGAGGATGTTATCGATTTTCTCAATCTTTCCTCTTACCGGCACCAGCACGCAGGACGGCTTCCCTACGGAGTGCAGAAAAGGGTGGAACTCGGACGCGCACTCGCAGCCGAACCCAAGCTTGTCCTGCTAGATGAACCCATGGCGGGCATGAACCTCGAAGAAACCGAGGACATGGCCCGGTATATCCTTGATATAGCCGAAGAATGGGGCGTCACCGTCCTGCTCGTCGAGCATGACATGGGCGTTGTCATGGACATCTCCGACAAGGTTATTGTGCTCGATTTCGGCGGAAAGCTGGCCGAGGGTACACCGGACGAAGTGCAGGCTGACAAGAACGTGATAGCCGCTTATCTCGGCACGGAAGAGTCAACCTTTACCGGAAGATAGACGGGAAGGGCGGTCCTTCGTGCGAGGGCCGGGATAACACCTACTACATACGGAATTTTTTATGGTTAAGTCTTATGAAACCACGTTGCCCAGGCTGCTGATCAGGCAGGCCGAGGAACGCGCCGACAAACCCGCACTTCGTGAGAAGGAATGGGGCGTCTGGCAGGCCGTCTCTTGGCGTGACAGTCTCAAAATCTCTGCTGAGTTCGCCTGCGGGCTGGATTCGTTCGGACTGGGCAAGGGAGACATTGTCATCCTCATCGGCGACAATCGCCCGGAATGGATCTGGGCCGAACTCGCTATTCAGGCTCTGGGCGGTATAGCTCTCGGCCTTTATCAGGACTCCCCGGCTGAAGAAATTGAATACATTTTTGCTTTGTCCCAGTGCAGTCTGGTCGTGGCCGAAGATCAGGAACAGGTGGACAAGATCCTGTCGTTCAGGGACAACCTTCCTCATTTGAAGAGCATCGTCTATCACGACCCCAAGGGCCTTGTTGCCTATGAAAAGGACGTGGAAGGCCTTGTGGATTTCAAGGTGGTCCGTCGTCTGGGGCGTGAAAAATATTCCGACCCGGTCAAGCAGTACAAGGCGTGGGCGAGCCTGCTCAAGACCGATGATCCAACGCTCATCACCACCACATCCGGCACCACGGGCCGTCCCAAACTCGCCATGCTTTCACACGCCAACCTGTTGTCCATGGCGCACAACCTTGGTCTGGCCGATCCCAAGTTTGCCAAGGACGAGTTTGTTTCATTCCTGCCGTTGGCCTGGATTGGCGAACAGATGATGGCCGTGGCTTCCGCGCTTTTGTTCGGGTTCTGCGTCAACTTTCCCGAAGGACCGGACACGGCGAGCAGCGACTCCCGCGAGATCGGGCCGCATTTCATGTTTTCTCCACCGCGTGTCTATGAATCACTGGCTGCCAAGGTGCAGGGCGATATCATGGAAACATCGCCGTTCAAGCGATTCCTCTACAATGCGTTCCTGCCCATCGGGTACGAATACGCGGACGTTCTCTTTGCGGGCAAGACGCCGGGGACATGGCTCAGGTTCAAATATTTCATCGCCAACATGGGACTGTTCCGCGCCTTGCGCGATAGCCTTGGTTTCACCCATATTCGGTCCGCCACAACCGGTGGAGCGGCACTTGGTCCCGATATTTTTCGCTTTTTCCACGCCCTTGGCATCACGCTGAAGCAGATCTATGGCCAGACCGAAATCGCGGGTATCTCCTGCGTCCACAGGGAAGGGGAGATAGATTTCACCTCCGTTGGTGCGCCCATCCCGGAGACCGAGGTCAAGATTACAGAAGAGGGAGAGATTGTCTCCAGAAGTCCCGCTGTTTTTCTTGGTTACTACAAGAACGAAGCGGCCACGGCAGAGACCGTGGTGGACGGCTGGCTGCGCTCGGGCGATGCCGGATATTTTGACGACAATGGGCGGCTTGTGGTCATCGATCGTTTGCAGGATGTCATGCACCTCAACGACGGCACCAAGTTCTCGCCGCAATTTCTGGAGAATAAGATCAAATTTTCTCCATACCTGCGGGAATCCGTGGTGCTCGGAGGCGGACGTGATTATATCACGGCCATTCTGTGCATCGACATGGACATCGTCGGTCACTGGGCCGAGAGCCGGATGATCACCTATACCACGTATCAGGATCTCGCCTGCAAGGACGAAGTTTACGCTTTGGTCAAAGACGAGGTGGCAAAGACCAACCGGGACTTGCCGCCCGAGACGCAGATCAAGCGATTTTGTCTGCTCTACAAGGAACTGGACGCGGACGATGGCGAACTGACCCGCACCCGCAAGGTCCGGCGCAAGGCGATCAATGAACGCTACGGCAGCCTCATCGAAATATTGTATACTGACGAATGTGTCCTGAATCTGGAAACCCAGATCACCTATCAGGATGGCCGGGTGCGCGAGATGTGCGGTGATATTCGTATAGAGAACATGGAGGGGTAAGTGGAATATTATCTGCAACTGTTCATCAACGGCCTGGTGGTCGGCAGCCTGTATTCGCTGGTCGCCCTCGGGTTCGTTATCATTTACAAGGCCACCAAGGTGGTCAACTTCGCTCAGGGTGAGCTGGTCATGGTTGGGGCTTATATCTGCTTCTCCCTGACCGTCCAGTTTCATATCCCGTTTATCTGGGCCTTTTTCCTGACGCTCGGATTCTCGGTGCTGCTGGGGCTTGTCATTGAAAAGATGATACTCAGGCCACTCATCGGCGAGGAGCCGATCATGGTCATCATGGTCACCATCGGCATGAGTTCCGTGCTCAAATCACTGGTTCAGCTTTTCTGGGGAACCCAGATCAGGGTCTATCCTCAGGTATTGCCAACCGAACCCATATTCATCGCCGGCTTGCCGGTGGCCCCGGTCTATATTGCGGCTTTTATCCTGTCAGCCGTGCTGTTCGCCATATTTTCCATCTTCTTCAAATATTCGCGCACCGGTATTGCCATGCGTGCCACGGCCTTTGATCAGCAGGCCGCCCAAAGCATGGGCATCGGCATCAAGAATATTTTTGCCATGAGCTGGTGCATCGCCTGCATCGTGTCCGCTGTGGGCGGCGTGATTCTTGGCAATATCAACGGCATCAACTCCCATATAGGCCACCTCGGTCTCAAGGTGTTCCCGGCGGTCATTCTCGGCGGTCTGGATTCCCTGCTGGGCGCAGCCCTCGGCGGCCTGATTGTCGGCGTGCTTGAAAATATCTGTGGCGGCGCGGCCAAGCAGTTTTTTGGCCTCGGAGGATTCCGCGAGGTTGCCGCTTTCATTGTTCTGGTTATCATCCTGATGATTAAACCTTACGGTTTGTTCGGAACCAAAGAGATCGAGAGGGTCTAGTCATGCAGGGTAAATGTGGTCTCTTTTTCACGTCCTACAAGGACGAGGCACAAATTTTCCAGTCAGGATTCCAGAAGATCATGATCGGTCTGCTCATTCTGGTCCTGTGCGCAGCTCCGTTCCTGCTCAACGTCTATATGACCTCGGTCATGAATCTGATTTTCATCGCGGTCGTCGGTGCGGTTGCGCTCAATCTGCTGACCGGCATTTGCGGCCAGATATCCCTTGGGCATGGCGCATTCATTGGAGTCGGCGCATACGTTGCCGGACAGTGCACCTTGCACGGTGTGCCGTTTCCCATTGCCATACTGGCCGCTGGCCTGATTACGGCCATGGTCGGCATGGTTTTCGGCGTTCCGTCCCTCAGGCTCAAGGGAATCTACCTCGCCATCGCCACCCTGGCTGCACAGCTTGTGCTGGAATACGTCTTCCTGCACGGTGGTGCGATGACCGGCGGTTCCAATGGATTGCTGCTTGAGCCGCCGATGATCCTCGGTTTTTCGTTTGATACCGAACTCAGGATGTATTTCCTGTTGTTTTTCTTTGCGGCGGCAGCCCTGCTCATGGTCTCAAATATCATGCGCACCAAATATGGCCGGGCGTTTGTCTCCATCCGCGACTTTTATCTCTCTGCCGAGATCGTAGGCGTGAACCTGTTCTGGTACAAGCTCGTCGCATTCGGTGTCAGCTCGTTTCTGGCCGGTGTGGCTGGCGGGTTGTGGGCGCACTATACGGGCTACATCTCTGCCGAGCAATTCAATATAGCACTGTCCATTTCCTATCGTGCCATGATAATCATCGGTGGAATGGGCAGTGTTCTCGGCTCGGTGTTTGGCGCGATATTCATTGTCCTGCTGCCGGAAGTCCTCAATGCCGTTGCAAACGGACTGGGCATGTTTTTCCCGGACATCTCGCATTACATCGTTGCCCTGCGCGAAGGTGTATTCGGCATGGTGCTGATTCTGTTCCTCATATTCGAGCCGGAAGGATTGGCCCATCGCTGGAGACTGATAAAGGCGTACTGGAAATTGTATCCGTTTGCACATTAATCCTGCGCAATCTGCGCTGGCCAAAATAAAATCCCCGTCCGAGCCTATGGTAGGTGACGACGAAAAACCTTAATCCCTTAGGAGAGTCACATGAGGGTTGGTAAAATCATAACCGCAGTTTGTATCATGCTTGTTGCCGGGCTGATGCTGTTTGGCTGCGGAGGCGAGGAAGAGAAATCGGCAGAAACCCAAAAAGCCACTACACCCATCAAGGTGGGTGGCCTGATCGACCTGTCCGGACCGACGTCATCCGTTGGACGTCCTTATGCCGAAGGGCTCAAGGCCGGAGTTCTGTACGTCAACGAGCAAGGCGGCATTGAGGGGCATCCGATTAAATTTGACCTTCAGGATACTGCCTACAATGTTCAGCAGGGCCTTTCCCTGTACAAGAAGATGGTCAATTCCGATCACGTTGTCTGCATTCAGGGTTTTGGCTCTGCCGTTACCGAGGCCTTGATCCGCAGCCTTGCCAAAGACAAGATACCTGATTTGTCTGCATCCTATTCGGCTCACCTGACCGACCCGAAAAAGGCTCCCTACAACTTCTTCATCGCGGCTGATTATTCCACACAACTACGTGCCGCACTCAAGTATTTTTATTCTTCATGGAAGAAAGACCGTGCTCCCAAGCTGGCATTCATTTATCCCGATCATCCCTATGGTCTGGCCCCGCTCGCGGGAGGCAAGGCATTTGCCAAGGAACTCGGATTCGATATCGTTGGCGAGGCAAATGTCAGCCTCAAGGCCATTGATGCCACCACCGAGCTGCTTTCTCTCAAGGAACTGGCTCCCGACTTCTGCTGGATCGGCGGAACCACTCCGTCCACGTCCGTTATCCTGAAGTCCGCCAAGAACATCGGCATGACCGATACCGTGTTCTTCTCAAACATCTGGGGCTCTGACGAGAACCTGCCCAAGCTCGCTGGCGAGGATGCCAACGGTGCTTACTCCAATCAGTCCGCCGCCATCTACGGACAGGATGTGCCCGGCATGAAGGTTATCGAAAAGCTCACCAACAACGTGCCGCAGATGACGCACTTCACCCGCGGATTCGTGTCCATTCTGGTAATGGCCGAAGGCATGAAACGCGCTGCCGCCAATGGTCCCGTTACCGGTGAGACTATCAAAACATCCCTTGAGACCCTCCGCGGCTTCAACCCCATGGGGCTGTCTCCGCTGATTTCCTACTTCCCGGATGATCACCGCCCGAACATGGCTGTCTTCATCTACGTCATCAAGGACGGCAAGCTGACCTTTGTGAAAGAAGAAATATTGGCCCGCCGCGCTGAGTGGCTTGGTCATTAAACCTTGTTGAAATGAATCTGGGGGGAAACTTTTGGGAAAAAGTTTCCCCCCAGACCCCCTTTCAAAACTTTTTGGGGCTACGCCGCAAGGAAGGGTCGGGGGAATAGAGAAAACCGTAGAGCGGCGTAGAGTGGCGCACGTGTGCATCAAGTAAGCTGTTTTGCAGGACATTTCGCAAAAACAGGTTGCTAGTAAATTTTGAAGAGCCAACTACGCCGCCATCGCCAGTTGTCATTGACGACAGCCCTGACAGGCGGGGTAGCGACAAAAAGATTTGGAGATTCTCAAGAACCTTTCCCGAAAGGTTCTTGAGGCGCCGGAGGGATCTTGAACGAAAGTTTGAAAGTTGAAAATCTGGAAGTCGGGTATAACGATGTTGTTCTTGTCCTGAAAGGGTTGTCTCTGTCCTGTCCCAAAGGCGAGAGTAGCGCGCTTTTG
>JAFLJW010000197.1 GCA_022712815.1 Pseudodesulfovibrio sp.
AATTTCAAGTCGCGCGACATTTTTCCACACCGTTGTCAACAAAAAAAATAAATTTTTTTCAAAAAAATTGTACTGGTTCTACCATGCAAGTACCTAACCGGACATCACTGATTCATATGGCTACATGTAGCCGTAAAGATACAAAATGGATTTTAAAGATTTGCGAACTGGCTGCCGGAAGATTTCACTTATACTGTATAGTCGCGCATGGATAGGCTGTTTGAAAGCTCCTCCAGGTTATTTCGCCCCATAATTCGGAAGAAGTGTTGAGTTTCAGAAGAGCACCTCTTTCAGGTTGTTCTGCAGGAGGCAGGCTTTCCCATCTGGGACGGCCCACAGATCCGAAAAAAATGGCATCGCTTCGCTCTCACAAACTTACCTTATTCGTTAGGTTTTGGCATTTTTAAATTAAGATATAAATTCGGCAACGGCATTTATTACTCTGCTATTTGCGGCCAGACTATAATGATCCGCCTTTTGAATCTCAAGATATTCTCCTTCAGGAAGCGTTTCTGCCAGCCTAGGCCCCTTTCCTAAAACAAGGTCCTTTTTTCCGCTCACTATCATAACGGGTATATGTATTTTAGATGCGAGATTTACAGAAAGTGGTGGATAATTTGCCCTGGCAGCCGCTGAAATAGCCTCTCTGCTACCTCCGCTTTCGGTCACAAGATTCCAATAGGCTGCTACATGTGAAGGAAGGTCTTCAGGAAACTCTTGACGTGAAACAGCCTCAGCTAATACAGGTAAAATTGTAGTAAATGTATAGGGAGGGAAGCCAAGCAACCCATCACCAGTTGCTACTAGAGCCGCTTTAGAAAAACGAACAGGAAGTCTTTGAATTAGGTGTAACGCTACTGCGGAACCTAAAGAATAGCCAATAATGGCAACTTCATCAAGACCAAGCTCATCCATCACTGCAAGAACATCACTTGCTATATTAGCTGTACCGTAATCGTCAGCGCTTAAAGGCTTGTCACTCTTACCATGGCCCCGAAGGTCAAGGCCAATTACCTGTAAATTATTCTCGTTTAATCTATCAACCCAGCCAAAAGCAGTATAGTTATATTGAAAGTTTACTGCGCTTCCATGAATGAGAACAACAGGGCGACCCTTGCCGTGTTGCTCATAGTATATTGAGAGGTTCTTATTTTGACAATACGCCATATGTAATTATCCCTTTAGAATTATTTACAGGCTTTCCTTGGAACCTAATTAATTATACGGTTCCGTATATCTTGTAGATTTGAATGATATCCGACCTGAAACATTTAAAATTCCGATCGATCATTCAGTATCAAGACCAATTCCTGTTGTAAATAGATATTCAACATATATTTGAAAAAGCATGGCCAAATAAACAAATTTTCCATTAAATTTTATAGGAGACAACTTTTCCAACTAGTAACTATTTGCACAATGAGACTTGAGCGACGCAAGCCGTAGCAAGAAGCACAATAGTTATATGTTGTGTAAAGCATCACACCTGGAAAAAACTCTTGACAGGCATAATAGTCGACTATATATAATCGACTATAATTCATATTATTCAACTACTGATCAAGTAACTGTTAAGAAAGGATACAAGATGAAAACAAAAGCCAAACTATTAAGAGAATTGATTGCCCAGCCCGGGACAATCTTCAGTCTAGGCGTATGGGATCCGTTCAGTGCCATAGTGGCTGAACAGGCTGGATTTGAGGTTTTGACCGTGTTTGGATCCATCACGTCCTGGTCCATGATCGGCAAATCCGACACTGGCTATGTTACACAGACTGAGATGGTTGACACCGCCCGCCGGGTGGTTCAATCGGTATCCTCACCTGTCATTGTAGACTGTGACGACGGTTTCGGCGACCCGATCAATGTGATGAGAACGGTTAAGCTCATCGAACAGGTCGGGGCTGCAGGCTTGTACATTGAAGACCTCAGCCGCCCATTACGCTGTTCTGCCCTGGGTGAAGGCGGGCTGATTCCAAGCGATGTCATGGTCCAGAAAATCCGTGCGGCGGTCGAGGCAAGAACTGATCCTGATTTTGTCATTATAGCCAGAACCGATGCCTATGAAGGGGTCGATGAAATGATTCTCAGGGCCAAAAAATATGTTGAAGCCGGAGCCGACATGGTCCTTACCATTGGCCTGCTCAACCTGGAAGATATGAAAAAAGTTGCTGCCCAGGCGGATGTGCCTATAGCAACGCTTCAGGCTGCCAGGACAAAAATGCCTTTTGGCCCGCCCAATGAAGTGGCTGATATGGGCTATAAAATTATTTTCCATGTCCAGACCATGTTCATGGCAGCAGAACACGCCATGCGTCTTGCAGCCGCACAATTGAAAGAAGACCTGCAAAAAGGGGATAAAACCCCACGGCTGCTCCCTGGTCAAAGCCCTGTGGAGATTGAAAAAAGCATCGGTCTTGATGAAGATAATGCAATCATTAACGGTTATTTTGGGGTGAATTGTCCTTTGCCAGGCCGGGCCTGATATAGTAAAGAAATGGTCATGACTGGACCCGGCAAAATATTTACAAAACAAAAAAAGAACACCTTAAAGGAATGGGTGATTGATGAGATCACCAATGCCATTTCCGATGGCCGTCTGCAACCGAATCAAAAGGTTAATGAAACCCGAATCGCCAAAGAAATGGGGTTGAGCAAATCCCCGGTTCGGGAAGCTATACAGGATCTGGTAAAAGACGGGATTTTAACAAGCGAACCCTTCAAAGGTACTGTCGTAAAAGGCCTTTCCAAAAAAGAGGTAGGCGAATTGTACAGCCTTAGGGCTGTCTTGGAATCCTTTGCCGTTGAATTAGCTATACCCCGCCTGACCAAAGAAGATATACGCATATTAGAAACCATTGTTTCAGGTATGGAATCAGCCGCTGATACAGGCCAAAAGGAACAGCTTTTTGAAGATGATTTGATGTTTCATCGTCAGCTGGTGAAATTTGCAGGACATGCAATTCTGCTGGATGTCTGGAAAAGTATTTCAATCCGTATTAAGATCATCATCCGTCAGAAAGGTAATATGTTCTCTGATATTAAGGATATTGCTTCACTGCATAGACTCTTGATCGAACTGATAAAAAATGGCCGACCCAAACAGGTACAAGAGGCTTTAAAGGAACATATCCATAATCATTCAAAATTAATAGAAACCTTTTTCAAAGACCTTTGATTAACTCAGCGCACAAAACACCATAAAATTACAAATTTGAAATAATCAAATATTTATTCAATTTACACTATAATGAATTAATCAAACAGCACAAATGGAGAATACCAAATGGGATTCAAATCAAAACAAACATATCTAACATTTTCTAATCTTGAAAAGTCCTTACGGGATCAGAAAAAATAGAAGCCTTGAGACACCGATCTATTTTTCTTGTGTAGTATTATCGGTTTTATAAATAATTGCTTAGGACTATCCATCGGATCAACACTGACTGGAAAAAGCTGCTTTTCTTTGCAATTTTTTCAGGCAGTTAAAGGAGACTCATCCATGGAATTTTTTTTTGAGCCCAGAGGAATTGCTGTCGTGGGTGCCACTACGAGTAAAGAAAAGGGTGGTAATATTATTGTTTCAAACCTTAAAAGAGGGTATCAGGGACAGGTTTATCCGGTCAACCCCGTTACCGGGAAATCGAAGGGTTTGATTGTTACCCTTCGGTTCTCGATGTTCCAGATCCCGTAGATCTTGCCATTGTATTTGTCGCGGCTCATATGGTACCCTGGGTGATTGAAGACTGTGCCAAAAGAAAAATTCCCGGTGTCATGATCCAATCCGCCGGATTCTCGGAAATCGGAACCCTAGGGGAAGCATTGCAGCAGGATGGAAAACAGATTGCCGATAAGACCGGAATACGGTTGTGGGGACCCAACTGCATGGGGCTGATAGATGCCGGACGCAGGTTTGTTTTTTCCACGGTGACACCCAGCATATGGGATACTGGACTTACTTCTGGAAATATTTCCCTAATTGCCCAGAGCGGTATGCTTGCCGGAGCTTTTCTTATCGACCTCATGTCCAACGGAACCATGGGAATCGCAAAGGTTTGCTCCATAGGGAACAAGATGGATGTAAATGAAAACGATCTCCTGGAATATTTAATTGACGACCCGAATACTTCTGCCATTGGTTTATACCTTGAATCCTTTGTCGATTGCCGACGGTTTATGAAGCTTGCCCGGGGGACGAAAAAATCCATCGTGATTCTGAACGGGGGGAAAACAGCCCGGGGCGCAGCCGCGGCGCTGAGCCATACGGCCAGTCTTTCGGCCAACGGGGTCATCGTAAGTGGTGCCATGGCTCAAGCCGGGATTGTTGAGGCCGGTGGTTTCTACCAGCTGACCGACTATTGCAAAACCCTGGGCATGTATCCCGAAATACCATTCCAAAGCGGGAACCGTGTGGCGGTTCTAACCTATACCGGTGCTGCAGGGATTGTTTCCGCTGATATCATGGATAAACACGGCCTAGTGTTGTCTGAATTCAGTGCCATCACCCTAAATGAACTGCAAACCGTTTTTCCGGAATGGATGCCACCTTCAAACCCTGTTGATATGTGGCCGGGGATCATTCTGAACGGATCAAAGAAGGTCTACGGAAAGGCCATGGAAGCGGTTTGCGCTGATCCGGCAGTTACATATTCGTGAATCAGAGTATTCCCGGGGAGTTTGGTTAACGGGTTCAAATCACGGGCAATGGCCAGATTTTTATCGTTTAATACTTTTAAAAGTGATTGTGCGCTCAAAAATCCCAAATATTTTTGGTTATTGGTGATGATAATTCCTTCGATATTTTCGTTTAGAGAGTAAATTTCCAATATCTTTTCAATTGGCGTATGGATTTCCGCCATTGGAAAGTAAGAAATAAAGTCCTCCAGCGTCTTATCACGAGCGATTTTTTCCAATATTTCCCTGCCAAATCGTGAGTATGCATAGAACAGATAGGAAGATGCTTTTAGTCAAGAAAAGTATAGACAATTATTAAACAATTATTAAAGAGTTGAAATATGTATCCAACCGGGCACTGGCACAACATATTGTGCCAGTGCCCGGTTTTATAAGCTTTGCCGGGAAAAT
>JAFLJW010000133.1 GCA_022712815.1 Pseudodesulfovibrio sp.
AACGGCCTTGCCGGATGGAGTATGGTCATTGATGACATAGATCAGCCGAGTTTCCGGGTGAATTTTGAGCGCCCACCACAAAGTGCCTTTGGCATCCATGTTCTCAGTGACGCCCGTAAACAAAGGGTGGTTGTCGATCAACTCGTCCCGGTAGGAATTGATGCCGCCAAAAACCAACGGTACATTCGGAAACAGTTCGGAATGATACCTGCGCATGAATTCAAAGGCATTATTGTCCGTAACCATTATCAGGTCGAGCTTCATCCCTTTGTATTTATGCTCAAGTACACTCCGGAGTTGCTGTACATAGTGCTCGTTGAACTCCACGCGCTTGGTGTCCATATTTTCCACGTGCAGGACAATACCTGTCTCCTTGGGGCGCAGGACATCAGTCAGGCCGCGAAAAAGTTCCTCATTCCAACTGAAATTCTGATGATAGGAGTTGAGCAGCAAAATTTGTTTTCTCTTGACTGGCTGCGCCTCTGCAAAAGGCACCAGGACCATGCCAAGCCCCACCAGCACGAGTGTGGCAACAAGGCTCAGACAGAGCATGTGATGGCGAAAACAACTTTTCATGGCAGCACCGGGTTCAGTATAGAATGAGTATCCATATCAAATCGTTGATTTTTAATAAAGAGGTGACGTTAACACGCTCCCCTCCCGAAGGAATGTGTGGAGCGTGAACAAAAGCCGCTCATCAAATCATCGTTTTTCCGGCCCGGACACGACCCTGGCGTTACAGGCCTTGGCGATATTTTTGAGCATGCCCCGAAAGATGGGAGCGTGGAAAGGATAGACCGAGTACCAGTAGGTCAGGCCGAGCAAGCCCTTGGGCCTAAAATAGGCGGTAAGGAAGAGATCGACCTCGCCGTTGCCAGCGTCCCTGATCGTCAGTTCGAGCACGGCCTGTCCCCATACGAGCATTTCGGCGACCAGCCTGAGCTGATGGGGCGGATCGACCGTGGTCACCCGCCAGAAATCAAGGGCATCGCCCACACGCAGGTTTTCCGGGTCGCGGCGGCCTCTCGCAAGGCCCACGCCGCCAAGAATTTTGTCCATGAGACCACGCATCCGCCACAGGATATTGCCGCAATACCAGCCCGTATCGCCGCCGATTCGCTTGATGCAATCCCAGATGGTTTCAGCTCCAGCCTTCACGCGGATGGAATACTCGCACTTGAACACGCCCTGCCTGGCGTAGTCCGCATCCTCGGCCTGAATCCATTCCGGGGCAATGCATACGCCGGAGTCAAAGCAGGAGGTTTCCAGACTGCCGTGGCTGGACAGGTCACGAGCCCGAATAATGGCCTGCTCGCAGGACATGAGCTTTTGCGGGCAAACATCCATGATGGCATTATCCCGGCTGATCATTTCGCCCAGCAGGCTCTCGACCATGATCCTGGAAACGGAATAGGGAACCGGTGAAATAAGGCTGATCCAGTATGCGCTGGTACGCGGGATGCGGAAAGGGATCGGGATGAAAAACCTGCGTCTCAACCGAACTGTGCGGGCATAGAGATGAAACAGGTCGGCATAGGTCATGATTTCGGTACCGGCAACATCATAGGTCTGACCCGCTGTTTCCTCCCGCTCCAGGCATTCCAGAAGATAGACCAGTACATTGCGGATGCTGATGGGCTGGCATCTGGATTTCATCCACTTCGGGGCCAGCATGATAGGGTGCCTGTCCACCATGTAGCTGAGGATTTCAAACGACGCACTACCCGAGCCGATGACTATACCGGCCTTCAGGGTGGTGACTGGCACCTCCGAAAAGGAGAGAATCCGGGCCACGTCCTGACGCAAGGTCAATTCCCTGCTTTGTTCCTTGCTGTCGTCACCCAGGCTGCCCAGATAAATGAGCCGCTCAAGTCCCGGAACGACTTTAGTAGCCTCCAGCATGTTAAAGGCCCCGTCACGGTCCAGCGAGCCGTAATCGCGCTCGGAAATCGCCACGGAATGAACGAGGTAAAAGATCACGCCGCACCCTTGTGCCGCTTTGACGATGGAATCAAGGTCATGAATATCAAGTTGGGCAATCTGAATATTTTCGTGATCTGCCCAGCTCCGGGAACGAATTTTTTCCGGGGAACGCCCACCCACGCGGACCGTGTAGCCGGAGGACAGGAGCATGGGGACCAGACGACCGCCAACATAACCGGTGCCGCCGATGACAAGGATTGGGTTTTTCGTCATACGGACAACCATTGCAACTTTTCCATATCGCTGTCTTCTTCCTCGGTCCAGCATCCGCGGACTATGTTTCGTCCCTTGCCTCTGGCCCGGCCAAGAGCCAGTTGGGCACGCTGGACCAGTTTGTCCGGGGTATCATTCCCTTCATAATGGGCGACTCCAACTGAAATCGTGCTTTCAATCTCTTCGATAAAAATGGCGGACTCAATAGCCAAACGGTACCTCTCGGCAGCGTTCATGGCCTGATCAAGGTCCGTGTCCGGCAGGATTGCCAGGAACTGAATACCAGTCCAGCGGATAAGAATATCCGGTGTCCTGATAGTTTTCTGCAACTCCATGGCAACGTCCCGGATAAGCTGGTTGCCGATCTCGTTGCCATATTGTGCGTTGACCTTCATACAGTTATCGATCTCGAACTGGGCTACGGATACGTCTGTTTTGTGGCGTGCGGCCCTGCTCAATTCATGGCGGATGAGTTCATCGAATTTGCGCCTGATGAATGTACGGGTCAGGGAGTCGCGCACGGCCTGATTGTCCAACTCGCGGTGCAGCGAAAGAATGTCTCCGGCCAGCTCTTCCAGAAGATGATAGCAAAACGACGGGTCTTCGTGCAGCCGTTTCATGAACAGGTTATGGTCGATGGAGATAACCCGTGCTCCGCCCTTGGCCACGTAGCTGGCGGGATACGGGTCCTTGGTGATGACGGACACGGCCCCGAACATGCGGCCCGGTCTCAGGATCTCAATGACTTCCTTGCCATAGTCGCTTTCCAGCACCACCTGCACCTTGCCGCCCTGTACCACGTACAGGGTGCCGATCATCTCGTTCTGCCGGGCTATGATTTCGCCGTCGCTGTAGGGTCGTCCCAGATCACCTTTTTTCCCAAACATAAACTTAACCCTGCTTTTTCGAGACCAATGCTGTCGCTGTCGTCAGTATAATCCAAATGAAACGAAAGAGGAATCCGGGGTGAAGGCATCGCACGGCAATGTCAGTGTATGGTGCGCTCCCCGTGAACAAATCCCACATTATCGTACTCATATGGAGCGGGACATTGTCGTTGTCCTGCTCTTTTGCCACCATGTTGAGTACGGACAGGCGCAGAAACCGGTACGCAATGAATATCTCGATCGTCTTGAAGATACACTTTCCGATATTATTGTCCCGACGCATGCGATTGACTGCCGGGAGGTACCCTTTCTTGAAGTCCTTTGCAGAGACACCTTTGAACACGGCGGTAGCGGCCAGAGACTTGCTCAGTCGATAGGCCGCACCGATGCCATCCTTGTAGAGCCGGGTGGTGCCGCAATCCCCCACCAGGGCAATGCGATCCAAGTATGGACGCCGAAGTCCTCGCGTGTTAATCTTGGGCAAACAGTTGCACGCCTTTTCGAGCATGGAAGGGTCGGCCTTGAAAAGTTCTAAAACTTCAGGAGATTGCAGAAAATGCTTGACCACCTTTGGAGTGATGTCACCGAGCATGCAGACCGTGGCGTATTCTTTTTTCGGAACAATGGCCGCGAATTCGACTCCGGGCATGTCCATCAGAAAAACATGCATGGAATCACCGATGATTTCACTGACTTTTTCGCGTCCAAGAGGCAGTTCGGAGATATAGCAGCGGGCCGTTTCCGGTTCGGGCTGACCGAGAAGGTCCTTGAACAACCTGTGAGAGCGGGAGTTAACACCCACCGCGCCGACAAGAAAGTCGTAAGGGCCGTGGGTCTCACCGTCCACCCCGACCACTGGGTAGCCGTTTTTCAACTCAATGGATGTTACGCGCTTTTTGATGATATTGACGCCCTTTTCCCAGAGCATCCCCTGCAAAAAGCCGTCAAAACTGCTCCAACTGGCTTCCGTGGTGCCGCGTGGCCCTGCGCCGCGATAGACCGAGGCGATGCGTTTTTCATGGGATGGAGTCTGGATGCCGACAGCGCGTCCTTCGGAATGAAGGACATAGGACTGCACGCCCCGCTGGATAATGTTGGGCAAAAGGATAATGCCTTCCATGGCGAGCATCTGGATGAGTGATTCGGAAATGATTCCGCCGCAGTGGTTGCAGCTCTTGGGGCCGAATCCGTAAAAGTTTTTCCTCTCGAAGATATCCACTGAAAAGGAGATGCCTTTGCGCCGTGCTATTTCCAGAAGGAAATAGGTAGTCAGGGACCCGGCAGGACCGGCACCGATCACAGCAATTCGAGAACCATCGTTAAGTTCCAAAGCTCCCTCCCGGTTGGCTTTGGAGAAGAAAGCGACACCAGAACAGGCATCTTTCCCACCCCTTATTGGAAGAATAAGCAAAAGGGAGAATTCTGGCAACTTCGGAAAATAAAGGAGAGAACCAAATTTTTAAAACTTCCCCACATTCTTTCCGTTTTTTGACTCAAGTCATACTGCTTTAGTTCGGTTCGTTGTAAATCGTATTTTACCAAATGAAAACTCACCAGAACATCAAGGAGTGAATCAATGTTTTGCAATCAGTGTGAACAAACCGCCAAAGGCGGTTGCACAAAAGTCGGTGTCTGCGGCAAAAGTGACTCCACCTCAACTATTCAGGACCTGCTTCTCTACCTGACCAAAGGTCTTTCCCAGGTAGCCATCGCTGCCCGCGAAGCCGGAAACGAGGATGCAGAGATCAACCGCTTCACAGCCGAGGCTGTCTTCTCCACCCTGACCAACGTCAACTTTGACGATGACCGCTTTGTCGTGATGATCAAGGATTGTGTCGCCAAACGTGAAGCTCTCAAGGGAAAAACCAATGGTGCATCCTTTGACGGTCCCGCGACTCTCGAAATAGCTTCCGACCTCGCTGGTCTGATCGCTCAGGGCGAGCAGTACGGTGTGGAGAACGATCCCGAGACCAATGAAGATCTCAAGTCCCTCAAGCAGACTCTGGTCTACGGACTCAAAGGTGTTGCCGCCTACATTGATCATGCCGCGATCCTCGGCCATGAAGACAACGAGCTGTATGCCAAATTCCAGGGCTTGCTCGTGGCCTCCCTGTCCACTGATCTGACCCTTGAACAGTGCGTCGAAGCAGCTATGGAATGTGGCCGCATCAACATCCGCGCCATGGAACTGCTGGACGCCGCAAACACGTCCACCTACGGCCATCCCGAGCCGACCGAAGTCAAGCTCGGCGCAACCGCAGGCAAGGCCATCCTTGTTTCCGGTCACGACCTGAAAGACCTTCACACCCTGCTCAAGCAGACCGAAGGCAAAGGCATCAACATTTACACCCACGGTGAGATGCTGCCCTGTCTCGCCTACCCCGAACTGAAAAAATATCCGCATCTGGCCGGTCACTACGGAACCGCCTGGCAGAACCAGCAGAAGGAATTTGCCGAATTCCCCGGCTCCATCCTGATGACCACCAACTGCATCCAGAAACCCAAGGGTTACCTGGACGCCATCTTCACCACCGGCCTTGTCGGCTGGCCCGGCGCAGTCCATGTAGGTAATGAAGACTTTACCCCAGTCATCGAAAAAGCCCTGTCCATGGAAGGCTTTGCCGCCGACACCGACAAGGGAACCATCATGACCGGTTTTGCCCACAACGCTGTCCTGTCCATTGCCGGTACGATCATCGACGCTGTCAAAGCCGGAGACATCAAACACTTCTTCCTGGTCGGCGGTTGTGATGGAGCCAAGCCCGGTCGTAACTACTACACCGAGTTCGTGGAAAAGGCCCCCAAGGACACCATCATTATGACCCTGGCCTGCGGCAAGTTCCGCTTCTTCGACAAGAAGCTCGGCGACATCGGCGGCATCCCCCGCCTGCTCGATATCGGCCAGTGCAACGATGCTTACTCCGCCGTCAAGATTGCCATGGCTCTGGCCGATGCATTCGACTGCGAAGTCAATGAACTTCCGCTCTCCTTTATCCTGTCCTGGTACGAGCAGAAAGCCGTTGCCATCCTGCTCTCGCTGTTCTCTCTCGGCATCAAGAACATCAAGCTCGGACCAACCCTGCCCGCGTTCATCACTCCCAATGTGCTGAACTTCCTGGTGGAGAACTTCAACATAGCCCCGATCTCAACCCCGGATGAAGACCTCAAGGAAATCCTCGGCTAATCGGTCAAACAGACGAATAAATGTCCGCCCCATCTGGTCTTCACCGGATGGGGCGGTCTTTTTTTGAAGAGAAAGAAAAGGGAAGGAATATGGAAGGCCGCCTGCGGCGGCGAAAAAGAACAAGCAAAGCGGTTTCACGCCCTCCGGCGCGAGTTACTTTTGGGCCAAAGCGTCCAAAAGTAACCAAAAGACGCTTTTTTTGCGGTGTGATCAAGGCTCCCGCAGCAAGAAGCAATATCATCGCTCTGCTAACGAAAAGGCCAAGACGGTTGAAGACTCCCGCCTTGTCCGGTTTCGTTTGACCGCAAAACGATGAACTGCTTCTAAGCTGCTCCCGCCTATTGTGGGTCGTTGTTAGAAAGAGCAAAAATGATGTGGGGAGAATTGACCTGAAAGACTCCCTCAATATCGACTGCACTTGCCTCTTCTTTCAACCTTGCTTCCATGAGCTGCGCCAGCGATTAAGGGTACTTTGGGTTAGAAGCCGACCAAGAGGAAAGAGCGACTTTTGTAGACGGAACCCGAAAGAACATTATTAACAATCCTCCCCGTACAGAAAGGAAGCGCCTATACTTTTCATGGCTGGGAGCGATTCCTCTTGGATCGGATTCTTGACCAAGGTATCCTGCGGCCAAGTTTGGTAAGGGGTTTTTTTTCGTCCCTTTTTTTGCCCCAACAAAAAAACGGACCCCGCCCGGGGAGGGCTGCCGTCAGGCATCTTATTTCTTTGATTTTCTTTCCTCTTTTCTTCTCTTTCCATCTTCATGTTTAATGAAGATAGAGAGGCAGCCCCGTTCGACAACTTTTTGGGAAGAAGTACGCTCAACCCGGATGATCCCAAAAAAAAGATCAAGCCCTCGCGTATAGGGAATACGCGAGGGCTTGATCTTTTTGCATCAATACAGCAACCGGGCCTTTGTCAACAGCCAAC
>JAFLJW010000419.1 GCA_022712815.1 Pseudodesulfovibrio sp.
GGCATCGGGTACGAGAAGCCCGGCCTTGCCAGCGGCGGTGGTGACACAGCCTGTGACAATGACGAGGATGTCCTTCTTGATCAGTTCCTTGGTGAGTTTCACATTCCAGGAATCCTGCTTGATCTTGGGATTGTTGCAGCCGACGATGCCGACCGCGCCACGGATATCGCCGTCTGCAATGGCCTTGACTAGCGGATCAAGGGAACCGCCGAGGGCTTCGATGAGGGCTTCGTTGGAAAAACCAGTCATGATTTCCACGGGTTCTCCGGGGATATCCACTCGACCGGCATCACGTTCGGCAAAGCCCTTGACGGCAAGGCCCACGATCTCTCTGGCCTGAACCATGGCGGTGGCAGGCTGGAAATCATAATGAATGGCGCCGGTGAAACGAGCCTTGTTGGCGGTGTCGATGAATTTGGTGTGATAGCACCCGGCAATCTGCACAAGGCTGGGCATGATACACTGGTAATCGACCACAATGGCCTCGACTGCTCCGGTGACAAGGGCCAGTTCGGTCATGAGATGGTTGCCTGCCATGGGGATACCCTGACGCATGAGCAGTTCATTACCGGTACAGCACAGGCCGACGATGTTGATGCCATTTGCACCGAGTTCCTTGGCCTGGGCCAGCAGTTCTGGCTCGCGGGCAGCGGCCAGAATCATTTCCGAGACGACCGGGTTGTGACCGTGAACGAGGATGTTGACCTGATCTTCCTTGATGACAGCGAGGTTGGTGGTGGACATCTTGGGTGTTGGGACGCCAAAGATGACATCCGAGAGTTCCGTGCCGATCATGGACCCGCCCCAGCCGTCGGCGAGGGAGGTACGGGCAGCGTGCAGCATCGTATTGGGTGCATCGTTGTCGCAACCCATGTGGGTACGATGCATCATCTCGGCGATCTCGCGGTCCACGCCACGCGGGGTGATGCCAAGCTTGGCCCAGACATCTTTCCGTTTCTGGGGGACACGGGACAGGAATGATACTTCCTTTTTGCGGCTGCCGAAATCAGCAAAAAAGACGTCCATGACACCACGAGCCACATCCATGACGGCGCGACCGTCGGTTTCGACACCGACCTCGCCCGCGATGCGGAAAAGTTTGGCTTCGTCGGTGATCTTGTAATCTTTGGTCTCGCCTTCGACAATGGCTTCCAGCACCTCAATGAGATCGCGGCCATGGTCGGAATGACCTGCGGCACCGCCTGTCACAAAACGACCGAAGTTACGGGCGACGACCACATCGGCATCGGCTCCGCAAACACCGCGCGGGTTTTTCGCACTGATGCGGCACGGGCCCATGGTACAGTTTTTACAGGTTGTACCCAGCTCACAAAATTTGCAATGGGGTGTCTGTTGATTCAGACGGTCGTAAACGGTTTCGATTCCTTCTGCCTTGGCTTTCTTGAGCATGGCCTTGGCATCATCCCAGATGGTCAGTTCATCAATCGGTCTTGGTTCTTTTGCCATATTGTCCTCCAAATCCCTGGTTTATCGGGCAATCACAATGCCCCGCCCGACGGGTAACGAAGATAAAATCCCTATCCTGAATGCAGAAAATAAACCCCTGTGCTTCTTTTGTATGTCGGACAGCCGACAAAATGGAGGGAAAAGCAAAAAAATAACCCGGACTTTGACATCCGGGTTGTTTTCATTGGCAATTTATTTGAATCAATGCCCTGCTGCCCGTTCCAGCTCTTCCGGGTTCGGGATAAAGTACTCCCCGCGACCGCGTTTTTCCATAAGTCCGGCCCGGACCATATCGTTGAGCAGTGTCGAGACTGTCTGGCGGGTGGCACCGACCACCTGGGCAAGTTGTTCGGTGGTCAGGTCGAGCTTCAGGAGCAGGCCGGAGTTTTCCGGGACACCGGATTCCCGCGCTTCCCGCAGAATGAAATCCATCAGCCGGTTGTAGATGTCCTTGAAGGCCAGACCGCCGATGATGGAAAATGAATTCTGGAGAATATGGCCGAGGACGCGAACCATGGTGCGGGTAAAAAGAGGTATCTCGACCATACACCGTTTGACGGACTGGACATCCGAGACCAGCAGCGAGGTGTCATCAAAGGCCTGGATATAGCAGCCCGCGTGGGTGGCGTAGAGGTCGCCGGGAGCGAGGATAGCCAAGGTGAATTCCTTGTCTTCATAGGCAAGGTAGACCCGCACCCTGCCACGTGCGATGATGAACACCAGATTTTCGCTCTCGTCCGGGCGATAGATTACGCTTCCCTTGACAAATGTCCGTTCATTGAACACCGCCCTGAGTTCAGACAATTCAGCCCGCTCCAGTTCGTCGAGCAAGTTGATATTGGAGACCTTCATGCGCTCTTCCCCCCATTTACTGAAAGCATAGCACGGGACAAAGCAATGAGTCCAACTCCCGCACATAATCTCGCAACTTATATCCGTATTTTTTAGTTGATATTAATAGTAATTTGTCGAATAGTATATAGGTGAAGTCTCATATGCCAACCATAAAACTCGTTTTGGCGGCCCTTGTTCTGGGCCTGATGCTTCCGTTTGCAACTCTGGCGGCAGAAGAAAGCTCCTGGAAAAAGGTTCCGGTATGCACCTTTGGCATGCCGTATCTCGGCCACGCTGTCAGCCCTCATGAAACCGGCCTGATCACAAGCATCCTCAAGGCGATCTACAGGCCGGAGGGGATCAAGCTCATCCATAAGGAACTACCGTACAAACGAGCACTAAAGGAGCTTGCTGCCGGAAAAATCCAATGCTCTCTGGATATCAGGGACAACAGAAAGGGATTCTATCAGGGCAAAGCCACCATGGCCTTTTACGACCTGTCCGCCGCCCACAAGAACACGATGCAATGGAAGGGGGTCGAATCTCTGGAAGGAAAGAAAGTCGCCTACCTGCACGGCTTTGATATAGAAAACCATGTCCCTGTCAAAATCAGCACCCAGACGGTTTATGATCTGAGTTCGGCCTATCACATGCTGGACCTGGGATATGTCGCTTTTATTCTTGATGACAATCGCCTGCTCAAAGACGCAATGTACGATTCCAAAGTCCCCACACACGATATCGTCATAAGCTGGATCAGGAGTTTCGAGGTCAGGCCCATTTTTTCAAAGACTGAAGAAGGCCTCCGGTTTCGCGATATATATGAGCGCAGGATGCAAAAAATGATCAAATCCGGAGAGTTGACGGAAATATTACAAAAGAACGGCGTAAGCAAAGACGGCATTAAAAAAATCATGAATGCCAATTGATACCACAACCATGAAACCTCTCGTGGATGAATACGCTCGTTTCGCCAGAATATACGACCTCGCGGTAGGGCCATTCCTGCGCCCCGTCCACCGGGCCACGCTTGCGGCTCTCGCCATTGGTAAATGCCATACAGTCATCGACCTCTGCTGCGGCACCGGCCTCATGGCTGGCATGGTCTCGGACGCAGGTCTGAACATGAC
>JAFLJW010000134.1 GCA_022712815.1 Pseudodesulfovibrio sp.
TCTTGAAACGAATGAGTTCCTGATTCTCCATCTGCTTGATCCCGAGTTGCGGATCGATGCCTGTACCTATCATGTTAGATCACCTCCACTTCAGCATGCAGGGAGCCAGCGACTTTGAGAGCGCGAATAATGGATATGAGATCACGTGGCGTTGCACCGATGGAATTGAGACCATCCACCAATTCCCGCAAGGTCGCACCTTCCATCATCATGAGCTGCTTGTTTTGCTCCTGAACCGCCAGATCGGTAACCGGCGTAATGACGGTAGTTCCATCTGAAAACGGGCCGGGTTGACTGACATCCTGGGATTCGGAAATAACGATCTGCAAATTACCGTGAGCCACGGCCACCCGGGACAAGCGCACATCCTGACCGAGCACGACAGTGCCGGTTTTTTCATCAACGATCACACGAGCCTTGCCATCGGGAGAAATATTCAGATTTTCCAGAGAGGCCATAAGCGGAACCATGTTGTTCCTGAACTGGTCGGGAAGCTCAAGCTCAATGGTGGAAATGTCTTTGGCCGAGGCAAAAGTCCCGCCCATTGTCGCATTGATCTTGTTGACCACCTGCATGGTGGTTCCGAAATCCCGTATGGTGAGATTCAGCGTCATCCTCTCCTGATTGTTGAACTTGAACGGCACGCCGCGCTCGACTACCGCACCGTTTGGAATCAGTCCCACCGTGGGAATATTCTTTTGTGCAGATGCTCCCGCGCCGGCTATGGAAAAACCACCGATGGTCAAAGCCCCCTGCCCCACGGCATAGACGCGGCCATCAAGTCCCTTGAGCGGGGTTATCAGCAAGACTCCGCCGAGCAGGCTTTTGGCATCTCCCAATGAAGATACCGTCACATTGAGCATGGAACCGGGCTGGGCAGATACCGGCATCTTGGCCGTGACCATGACCGCTGCCACGTTTTTGGGCTTCAAGGTCGTCGGGTCGGCTTCAACACCCATCTTTTCCAGCATGTTGGCCATGGAACGCATGGTAAAAGTGGACGAGGAGCCGTCCCCTGTTCCGGCAAGACCGACGATGAGGCCATACCCCACCAGTTCGTTGGTCCGTACCCCGCTGAAGCTGGCAATATCCTTGAGCCGTACCGCCGAAGCGTCCACCGGCTTGAGGATGGAACCGGCCATGACCGCGATAATGGCAATGATGATCATCGTCACTTTGGCGGCCCGGGGTGCTCGGTTATTCTGGCTTGTATTCATGGCCTTTCTCCTGCGCATCATGTGTCTCATTTCATTCAAACCTTAGAAGGGGAAGATGTTGTCCAGAATTCTCGACAACCAACCGGGACGCTGCTTGTCATCCAGAATGCCCTGGCCGTAAATTTCAATCTGGGCCTCTGCCAGGCTGGTGGAGGGAATCGTATTATCCGAAGAAATATCACGCTGGCGAATCAGGCCACGGACAACCAGAAACTGCGTCTCATGATTGACACGAATACGGCGGGCACCTTCCACCTGCAACAGGTTGCCGGGCAACTTGCGGACAATGCGGGTTGCGACAGTCGCCTCGAATTCGGATTCCTGCTTAGTCTCGCCGTTGCCCTTGAAGTCGGAGGACTGCGTCGCACCGATACTGACACCGGCCTTTGCTCCCAACACGCCCGCAAGGGGAATACTGCCGAGCAAACCGGTTCCCGGCATGGCTGTCACACTGTTGGCAATCGTATTTTCCTTTTTGGCGGTGGTTTCGGACTTGATTTTGGTAGACGTGGATTCAGCCACCTTCACGAGCACAATGTCACCCACGCGACTGGCCCGATTATCATCGTAAAGAAACTCCGAACGGTTCGCATCAAACAGAGAACCGGGGTTACCGGCCGGGTCTTGCTCCTCGTAAACCGGAGGGGTCAGAATCGGCATGGGCTGTTCCTGGTATTTGGGCGCACAACCTGCTGCCAGCATGACTGCCGCTACTGTGATTAAAAAATATCGTCTCATGACCTTATCTCCTTGGCTAACGAACCATGACCATATTGTCGCCGACAACGGTTGCCAGTATTATTCTCTTGCTTTGCAAATTACGAACCTCAACCTGTTGCCCCATGTCCGCTTCGCCCAAAGCTTCGACTTTGATGGTCAGTTTGACCGTCTTTCCCTTGTAAATGAGCTGGACCCGTTCTCCCTTTTCAATGAGAGGAATCTGCTCCAGATGTGACCGGGTAAACGGCTGGCTGCGACCCAAGGTCCGGGCCATGCGCCACGGGCCACCGGTCCCGTCCCATACATCCGGCTTGTAAGCCAGGTTAACTCTCTGAAATGACACCTTATCCTGCGTCACGCGTTCAAATCTGTTCAGGGGTTTTGCGGCCACCGGAACAGCCTTCCAGACATCGAGAAACACGGTTCCTGCCTTGCGGGAAATGATCTTGTCGTTTGATGCCACACTATGCAGTTTGAATTGATTCCGCCCTGGCTTGAGATCACCGTTCAAACCGATCACGAGCTTGTCAGTTAAATTCTTGAAAAATATGTTCGATGGCAATTGAAGATTCTTGAATTCAACATCGCCACCCAGATCATTGGCCCGAGGCGTCAAAAAAGCGACAACCTGTGACTTGAGTTCATCATAGGTAAGAACCCAACCACCTGTCTGCACGGTCAGATAGTTTGGCAAAATCAGATTATTGACCTTGTCTCCCATGTAGTACTTGAGGATATTTCTGAGCTTATCCTGAGAAACTGTCACCGGACGGCCAGACTTGGTCGCCGCCTTCCAGAGCTTGATCGAAGCAATGGTTTTCCAAGTCCGCTGATCCATTGAGCTGACAGGATCGGCGATCTCACCGAGCATGACGTCAGGTCCTTTGACACATGCAGCATTTTTCACCAGAAGTCGCCAGTCAGAGCCGACTCCTGCGTCTGCCACAGATGATGCCGACACCATGGACATAACCAACACCATGGTGAAAAACCAAACTCTCTTCAAATGCATCAAGTCTCTTCCCATGCTCAGCATGTTTCCACCCTTCCTTCGCAGCAGGCCCTTTATGTCACTTGCTAACGCTTGATATTAATGGCGGTTTGCAGCATTCCATCCGAGGTGGTGATGGCCTTGGAGTTGATCTCGAAAGCCCTCTGGCCCACGATCAGTCCGACCATTTCGTCCACCATTTCCACATTGGACCCCTCAAGGAATCCCTGGGCGATGGTTCCGTAGTTCTCATTACCGGGAGTACCGGCAACACCGGCACCAGAGGCCTCGCTTTCCCGGTAGAAATTACGTCCGGCAGCGATCAGTCCCGGAGGGTTCTGAAAACGATAGATTTCGATATCCGTCTCGGCCAGTGCCGTGCCTTCCTTGTCCAGAGCAGCAATATGCCCGGTCTCGGTGATGACGACGCTGACTGTCTCTGCCGGTACGGAGAATTCAGGCTGGAGAACATGCCCACCGGCCGTCACGACCCTGCCGTCGTTATCCAGCTTGAAGGAACCGGCACGGGTGTAAACATCGTCGCCGTTCATATTAACCCTGAAGAAGCCTTCGCCTTCGATGGCCACGTCGAGCGGGTTGCCTGTATTCTTGAAATCGCCTTGGGAAAAAAACTTGTGCACCGTTACCGGGCGTACGCCCATACCGACCTGCATACCAACGGGAATACGTCCGCCACTTGCATTCTGGGTACCGGCGATTTTGAGAGTCTGGTACATGAGATCTTCGAATTCGGCCCGGCTTTTCTTGAAACCGGTGGTATTCACGTTGGCCAGATTGTTCGACAACGTATCGATGTGGGTCTGCATGGCGACCATGCCTGTGGCAGATGTCCAGAGTGAACGCATCATAGTCAGAACCTCCTAATTTATTTAGACACTTGGACGGCCAACCTGCGTGATCAGCTTCTTGTCCATTTCATCAGAGCTTTGAATCATTTTCGAGTAGAGAGTGAAGGCCCGCTGGGTCTCGATCATCCCCACCATTTCAGTGACAACCTCGACGTTTCCTTTCTCAAGGAATCCCTGCTGAACGGTGACATCGGTTGCTTCGATTTCCGCACCGTTTTCACCTTCCTTTGGCCGGTAGTAATTACTTCCGATCTTCTCCATCAATCCGATATTGTCGAATGTGACGAGATCGAATGAACCGGCTGGTTCTCCATTGATAGTCAGACCTCCGGCCTGATCAATATTGACATTCGCTCCGGGCGGAATGATGGCCGGGCCACCGTCCACAAGGACCGGGTTTCCGTCTTGCGTCATCATTGTCCCGGCAGAATCGACCAAAAAATTTCCGGCCCGTGTATAAAGGACTTCATCACCAGCCTGGACTTTGAAAAAGCCTTCGCCGGTCAGCGCGACATCAAGCGGGTTGCCGGTTTTCTGAAGGCTGCCCTGTGAAAAGTCAGTCTGCTGATCGGAAAGCCGCGCCTTTGCCATGATATGCCCCTGGGGGAAAACATCTTTGTCGCGAATGAACGTCTTGGAATCCACAAGATAGTCGTGAGCAAAGCGGGTAAAGGTATCGTGAAAGGCCATTTGATCTTTTTTATAGGCCGTCGTGTTCACATTCGCCAAATTATTGGCGATGGATGCCATCCTCATTTCATTGGATAAAGCGCCAAATAACGCGCTGTAAGTACTATCACGCATAGTGCGGTCCTCCTGTCGAAATGGAGGTTTGCACTATGCATGCCAATCCCTTATTTTGAAGCTCGCACAGATTTTAGGAATACGCGATGGTTGTTGACAATAAGATAATATATGTATAAATAGGCTCGTTTCCAAGCGGGTGTAGCTCAGTTGGTAGAGTACAAGCTTCCCAAGCTTGGTGTCGCGGGTTCGACCCCCGTCACCCGCTCCAAAACGCCTTTCGCAAGGGTCATTATTGATCTTTGCGGGGTTCGCACTATAGGTGAGCTCGGGCTCGCCTTTTTTATTTGTATCGGGAGAAATGAAACAATGCGTCAGACGTTTGATGAAATGCTGTCGGAGATCATCCGGCCTGAGGTTGAAAACCTTGGCTATCGATTCTGGGGACTATCTTCCCCGCCCACCGGCAAGAGGCGCGTTGTCCGTATATACATTGATGGTCCAAACGGTGTACACATTGATCAATGCGCCAGGGTGAGCCGCCAGGTCAGCCTGATGCTTGAGGTCGAGAACATCATCCCGGGAGCTTTCGTACTGGAAGTCTCATCACCGGGACTGGAAAGACGGTTCTTCACAACAGACCAGTTGACCGACTATGTCGGCAAACAGGTCAAGGTGAAACTGTTTGAATCCATCGATGGATGCCGCAAGTTCAAGGGAAAGCTGACAGGGGTAAAAGATAATACAATATCCCTGTCCGTTGATGATGAGAATATTGATTTTGTCTGGCCTTCCATCAAGGAAGTCCGGCTGGTTCACGAATTTTAGCAGACTTTTGAAAATGACCGATTGCTGTATTCGAACATTTTCGAACAGCCTGAAAAGACGGTTTTCAAACTATTAAGATGAAAATAAGCAATCTTCGCCGAGACGGCACGGGCCATAACTCGGCACAAGCGGAGGTTTGATCATGTCGGAGCTGAAAAAAGCCATCGACCAGATAAGCAAGGACAGGGGTATTGACCGTGACCTGCTAATCGATACCCTTGAAGAGGCCGTCCGGTCTGCCGTGGCTCGCAAATACGGCGAGACCATGGATATCGAAGTGTCCTTCAACGAAGACCTCGGCGAAATCGAAGTCTTTGAATTCAAGGTTGTCGTTGAGGAAGTACACGACCCCATCAGTGAGATATCCCTTGGGGATGCTACGCTACAGGACCCCAACACTCAACTGGACGATGAGATGGGCTTTCCTCTCAAAATTGAGGACCTGGGACGTATCGCAGCACAATCCGCCAAGCAGGTCATCATCCAGCGCATGCGTGATGCCGAGCAGGAAATCATTTTCGAGGAATACAAGGACCGCATGGGCGAAATCGCCAGCGGTATCATCCAGCGCCGTGACCGCACCGGCTGGATCATCAACCTTGGCCGCACCGAAGCACTCCTGCCCAAGGATGAGCAGATTCCCCGTGAACGGTACAAGCGCGGTGATCGCGTTCAGGCCTATATCATTGATGTACTCAAGGAGTCCCGTGGACCGCAGGTCGTCGTATCCAGGTCCCACCCGGAATACATGATCGAACTGTTCAAGCGCGAGGTTCCCGAAGTGGGCGACGATACCGTCAAGATCATGGGCGTGTCCCGCGATCCGGGCCTGCGTGCCAAAGTCGCTGTCATGTCCCGCGACCGTGACGTCGATCCTGTCGGCGCATGTGTCGGCATCCGCGGTTCCCGCATCCAGAACGTTGTTCAGGAACTCAAGGGCGAACGTATCGACATCGTGGTCTGGAGCCCTGATATCGCCATGTACGCCCAGCACGCCTTGTCTCCGGCTGTAATCACAAGGATTACCGTGGACGACGAAGAGGAAGCATTGGAAGTGGTCTGCCCCGACGATCAGCTCTCTTTGGCCATTGGCCGCAAGGGACAAAACGTCAAGCTGGCCGCCAAATTACTCGGCTGGAAGATAGACATTTTCACCGAATCCCGTTACGGCGAAGCCAACGCATCACGCAAGGGCATGGATCAGATAGCCAGCGTGGCCGAAATCGGCATGGATAATTTCTTTAATGCGGGCTTCGAGTCCATTGAATCCATCATTGACGCCACAGAGGAAGAACTGCTGGAAGTCAAGGGACTCACCGAAAGCAAAATTGCGGATATCCGCGTTGCCATAAACATGCTCGGAATAGGCAATTCTGACGAAACCGAGTTTGAAGAAGCCGAAGAGCAGATCGAAGAAGTTACCGAAGAAGCTACTGAAGAAGTTGCTGAAGAAGTCACTGAAGAGATCTCTGAGACTGAAGATGAGTCCGAAACTCCCGCTGAAGGCGAGGAGACGAAATAGGCACCACAAAGGCGAGGTACATGAATGAGACAAATAGCTGGTAGCAAACCTGTCCGCATGTGCGTCGTCTGCCGCAAAAAGTTTCTGAAAGAGGAGCTTGAGCGGTATGTATTTCCAAATGAACCGAAGGAACCGGAAACAAAAAGTCTGGTTCCTGACCCGGAGAAGAACAAATCCGGGCGTGGTTTTTACTTATGCGGCCAGGCCCTGTGCCGGGAGAGATTCCCGAAAATGGTCATGGGCCTGATGAAGAAACGCAAAGGGGTTATTAGATGACGGCAAAGGTTCGGGTAGAAGACCTGGCTGCTGAGCTTCAGCTTAGCAACAAGGAGATTATTCAACAGCTTCGAGAGATCGGTGTTCAGGCGAAAAGCCAGAAAACCATCGTGGAAGACGAAGATGTTGACCGCTTCAAGGCGGAATTGAAACAGGGTGGCGGCAAGCGAAAGGTTGTTCGCCGCGTGGGTGAATCTGGTGTAATAATCAGACGTACGCGGAAAAAAACCAGGGAAAGCGCGGATGAAGAGGCTGTTTCAACAATCGATGAAACGGTTGATGACTCCTCCAAAGCCGAGGCAGAGGCAGTAGCGCAAGCTCCTGTTGAAAAAGCGGTTGAAGAGACCGTGGCCGAAGAAGTCGCCCAGGAAAAGGCTGAGAAAAAGCCTGCCAAAAAGACTAAAAAAGCTGCTCGGGATGCCGCACCAAAGGTGAAGATCATCAAGCCTGTAGTGGAAGAAGAGCCCGTCAAGGAAGCTGTGGTTGAAGAGGCCGCCCCCGAACCCGTGCCTGAGGAAACCAAAGTCGCTCCCCAAAAAGCCGAGCCAGAAGTCGAGACCAAAGCCGAAACAAAAGTCGAGACAGACGCCCCGGTCAAAGCCGCTTCCAAAGAAAGCAAGCCCGACAAAAAGGTGAAGACTGAGCCTCCTGCTGAAAAGAAGGAAGCCAAGGCTGAACCCAAAAAGAAGAAAAAGAAAAAGAGAAAGGAGCCGGAAGCTCCCAAAGTCAAGATTATTTCCATGCCCACCGAGGCGGAAGTCAAGGCGCGCGAGGCAGCCAAGGCTGTTGTGTCCGAACGCCGTCCGAGTGCTCGTCCCGGCAGTCGTCCGGGCGGTCCCGGTCGCCCAGGTCGCCCCGGAGGACCAGGAGGCCCTGGAGGCCCAGGTCGTCCCGGTGCAGGTCGCCCCGGTGCAGGTCGCCCCGGAGGCGGACGCCCCGGTTCCGCACCGGCACCCGTCGATCCGGCCATGCCTGACGGACGAAGCAAAAAGAAAAAAGGCAAGAAGGACCGCCGAGTAGTTGAATTCAACTCCGGTGGCGGACCCAAGCCCGGCGGACAAAATCGTTTCAATGACGGTGGATTCCCGCAGAGAAACAAGGGCCGCAAGAAAAAAGGGCGCAAGCAGCAAATGCAGCAGCCCGAACAGGTTCAGACTCAGCCGATGAAAGCTGCCAAGCGCAAGGTCAAATTTGATGATGCCATCCGTCTCGCGGATATGGCTCACCAGATGGGGATCAAAGCTCAGGAGCTGATCAAGGTCCTGTTCGGCATGGGCGTCATGGCGACCATCAACCAGGCCCTTGATCTGGATACTGCCACTTTGCTGGCCAGCGAATTCGGATACGAAGTTGAAAACGTCTCCTTTGACGAACAGGAATTCCTGGCTCCGACCGAGACCGACAAGGACGATGAGCTCAAGCCGCGTCCCCCTGTCGTGACCATCATGGGCCATGTTGACCACGGTAAGACTTCCCTGCTGGATGCCATCCGCCAATCCAACGTGACAGATGGCGAAGCTGGCGGCATCACCCAGCATATCGGCGCATACCACGTCAATACCAGCCGTGGTGAAATCGTGTTCCTGGATACTCCCGGTCACGAAGCTTTTACCACCATGCGCATGCGTGGTGCCCAGGTGACCGACATCGTCATTCTGGTCGTGGCAGCCGACGATGGCGTCATGGACCAGACTCGTGAGGCCATCAGCCACTCCAAGGCTGCCGGTGTACCCATTGTGGTCGCGGTCAATAAAATGGATAAAGAGGGAGCCAATCCCGATAACGTCAAGCGTGAACTGGCCGAACTCGGCCTCTCCGCAGAAGACTGGGGCGGCGATACCATCTTCGCCCATGTCTCCGCCAAAAACAAAACCGGTCTTGATGAGCTGCTCGAACTGATTCTGCTTCAGGCCGAAGTTCTGGAACTCAAAGCCAACCCGAACAAGCACGCACGCGGTCATATTGTCGAGGCAAAACTCGACAAAGGACGCGGCCCGGTGGGTACCATGCTCATCGCCGAAGGTACCATCAACAGGGGCGACAGCTTCGTCTCCGGTATCCACTTCGGCAAGGTCCGTGCAATGTTCAACGATCAGGGCAAGAAGATCAAAACAGCCGGACCGGCCATGCCTGTTGAAATTCAGGGTTTTGACGGTCTGCCCGAAGCTGGAGACGAGTTGTTCGTGGTTGACGACGAAAAGGTCGCCCGCCGCATCGCCCATTCCCGCGCCATGAAAAAACGCGAGAAGATCCTCTCCTCCAAGAGCAAGGTCACTCTGGAATCCTTCCTGGCAAGCAAGCCGGACGACAAGGCTCAGGACCTGACACTGGTCCTCAAGGCAGATGTGCAGGGTTCTCTGGAAGCCGTTACCGAGGCTCTCAACAAGCTATCCACCGACGAAGTCAAGGTCAATATCGTCCATGGCGGAGCCGGTGCCATCACCGAATCCGACATCCTTCTGGCCGGAGCATCCGATGCCATCACCATTGGCTTCAACGTGCGCCCGAACCTGAAGGTCAAGGAAATCGCCGAACAGAAAGGCGTGGATGTCCGCTTCTACGATATCATCTACAAGCTGGTGAATGAAGTTAGGGATGCCATGAGCGGCATGCTCACGCCAGACATCGAAGAGGTCTATCTGGGCCAGGCCGAAGTCCGCGAAACATTCTCCGTTCCCAAGATCGGCCTCATTGCCGGTTGCTATGTGGCGGATGGAAAAATGATTCGCAACGCTCAGGTCCGCCTGCTGCGTGACGGAGTGGTCATCTACACCGGCACGACAGCATCGCTCAGACGCGTCAAGGACGATGTCAAGGAAGTCAAGAAGGGCCTTGAGTGCGGCATGGGCCTCGAAAAGTTCAACGACATCAAAGTCGGAGACGTTATCGAAGCCTTTGAAACAAAGGAAGTCGCCCGTACCATCGACTAGGATACCAACATTAAGTACGGGCGGCCCATTGCATATGGGCCGCCCGTACTTATTTGTAGAACGAGCTGATTATGATTATAGGCGTCATGACCCTCGAATTCAGGTTGCACGGCAACCGCTCCCTCAAGGGAAAACGCAAAGTCGCACTGAGCCTGAAACAGAAACTGCGCAACAAGTTCAATGTGGCTGTTGCGGAAATTGAAGCCATGGACGTCCATGACAAACTGGTACTGGGAGTGGTGACCACGGCCAATGAGACCAGCAGGGTTGAAAGCCGCCTTGCCAAGGCTCTCGCCATGATCGAGGCCATCTCCCCCGCAGAGCTGACCAACTGCAATACAGAAATTTTTAGTGACTCAGATTAAAAAATTGTTGATGATGTATACTATTATGACGGATGCCAGACGCGAAAAAGGCCAAACCGAACACATAAGGATACTTTTTCAACAGTCTGACTAAGGATATACCATGAAAACATCAGATTCACGCCGAGCCGTCCGCATGGGCGACCAGATCATGCGAGAGACCGCAACCCTGCTCGTTGAAGAGGCACAGGACCCCAGATTGCAACTCGTCACCCTGTCTGGCGTGCGCATGAACGCCAACCTGCGTATTGCGGAAATCTTCTACACCGTTTCCGGAGACGAGGAGCATCGTAAATCCGTTCAGCAAGGGCTGGAAAAAGCCAGTGGCTTTCTTCGTTCCAACTTGAGCAAACGCCTCAAACTCCAGTTCACCCCGGAATTGCGGTTCCTTTTTGACGAATTTCTTGAGGACGTGGTCTATGGAAAATCCAGCAAAACGGATTAGTGAGCTTCTCAAAAGTCAGGACGACTTCCTGATCGCTTCGCATTACAACCCCGATGGAGACGCCATCGGTTCTGCCTGTGCCATGGGCCATATACTTACGCACCTTGGCAAGCGGTTCACACTGTACAATCAGTCAGGACTCCCCGACCGATACGGCTATGTTGAAATGCCCGGTTTGATGGTCACGTCCCTGCCCGAAACCATGCCCAAATGGACAATCGTCCTCGATTGCGGCGCGGCTGATCGCATGGGTGATGCACTCCTGTCCCGCAAGGATGAAACACGTATCATCAATATTGATCACCATCTGGGTAACGGAGATTTTGGAACCGAAAACTGGGTGGACGTCAACGAACCAGCCGTAGGCTCCATGATTGCCCTGCTCGCCAAGGAGCTGAATATCCCCCTTGTCGGTCCGCTGGCCCAGTGCATATACTTGGCTGTAGCCACTGACACAGGATTTTTCACCTACGGTTCCACGACCCCGGAATCTCTGGAGCTGGCCGCTGAAATACTTAGGGGCGGACTTGATATCGCCCACATAAACATGATGGTTACCAAGCAGTGGTCCGAAGAGCGGCTGCGGCTATGGACCGAGGTCATGGATAATGTGGAGCTTTATCTGGACAAGCAGGTAGCGATAACCGCCATAACCAACGATATATTCGAACGCACCGGCACCACGAGTGAGGACACCGAAAATATCATCAATTTTGTCAATCGCCTGCGGACCGTCCGCGTGGCCGCCACCCTCCGGGAGGAAGGCCCGGACAGATACAAGTTCAGCCTGCGTTCATACGGTGACGACAATGTGCAGGAAATCGCCGCCCGTTTCGGCGGCGGAGGACATCGCAACGCATCGGGCGGCACCATCGAAGCTCCGCTTGAAGAAGCCAAGATGATGCTCGTGGAAATCATTGGCGGCTCTCTGGGACTCAGCTAAATGGGACGCAGAAGGAAAAAGAGAAGCCCGGAACAACGCGATGGCCTGCTGGTACTCAACAAACCCTCCGGCCCGACTTCGGCAGGCTGTTTGGGAGACATCAAGCACCAGCTCAAGCAATTCAAGATCGGCCACGCCGGAACCCTTGATCCACTGGCCGAAGGCGTCCTGCTGGTCCTGCTTGGACACGGGACCAAGCTCGCCTCGTACCTGACCAGCGGCACCAAGACTTACTCCGGCACGTTCAGACTCGGAATCACGACAGATACTCTTGATATACAAGGAAAAGTTGTCAAGGAAAGCGTGGTCGAGGCGACAAGGGAAGATGTTGAACGTGAAATTTTGTATTGGAAAGAGTTGACAGAACAGGAAGTTCCAGCCTATTCGGCTGCCAAACACGAGGGTAAACCGTTGTATGCTCTGGCCCGCGAGGGCAAGGAAACTCCGGTCAAGATAAAGCCCATTGTTATTTCTCATGTGGAAGTGCTGGACGTACGAATGCCGGAAGCGGTGTTCAGGGTCAGTTG
>JAFLJW010000279.1 GCA_022712815.1 Pseudodesulfovibrio sp.
GTCATACCCCGTTCTTCTCCGGCTACCGTCCGCAGTTCTACTTCCGTACGACCGACATCACCGGTGTCGTCACTCTGGAAGATGGTATCGAGATGGTCATGCCCGGCGATAACGCCACTTTCAACGTTGAGATGATTCACCCCATCGCCATGGAAATCGGTCTGCGCTTCGCTATTCGCGAAGGTGGCCGTACTGTTGGCGCCGGTGTTGTCACTGAGATCGTGGAGTAACACATGCGAGTCAATATTCAGCTGCAATGCACTGAGTGCAAGCGTAAAAACTACGCTACGCATAAGAACAAGAAGAATACTACAGGTCGTCTGGAAGTGAAAAAGTATTGTCCTTGGGACAAGAAACACACTGTCCACAGAGAGTCCAAGTAGTTTCGATAGAGCAGGGGTATAGTTCCAACGGCTAGAACGCCGGTCTCCAAAACCGGATGATGGGGGTTCGAATCCCTCTACCCCTGCCAACTAAGTCTTTGAAAGTGGGAGTAACGAAGTCTTGACCATAATGGACAAGACCCCCGTACCCACCCAATAATTTGGGAAAGAAGTTATGGCCAAGAAAAAAGGCAAAAAAGCTGCTGAAAAGCAGAGCGCTCAATCTAAGTCGACAGGACTGGTAGGGAAGGTCAAAGAATTCATTGAGTTCTTTGAAGAATCCAAAGTCGAGATCAGGAAAGTGGTCTGGCCGACTCGCAAGGAGACCATTACAACTTGCGTTGCCGTGCTCGTCGTTTCTCTGGTCATAGCCCTCTATCTGGGCATAGTCGATTTCGCGCTCTCCAAGATCGTCGAAACCATACTGTCCTGAGACCAAAGCTAATTTGCAAAGGCTGGATCACAATATGGATGTCACAATGGAACAAGCTTCACCCCGCGCTCGCTGGTACATAGTTCATACCTATTCAGGGTTTGAGCAGCGTGTCGAGCTGACTGTCCGGGAGATGATGCGGACCGGACAGGACAAGGATCTCATTGAAGAAGTCGTCATGCCCACCGAAAAGATCGTCGAGATGGTCAATGGTGAGCGTAAGACTTCCACCCGCAAGTTCTATCCCGGGTACATCATGATCAAGATGATCCTGACCGATGACACCTGGCACTTGATTCAGTCGATTCCGCGTGTCACCGGATTTGTGGGCGGAAAGAATCGTCCCACTCCGATGCGCGACAGCGAGGCGGAAAGCATCCTCAAGATGATGGAAAGCCGCCAGGAAAAACCCCGTCCCAAGTTCAACTTTGAACGCGACGACGAGGTACGGGTCATCGACGGTCCGTTTAGCGGCTTCAATGGTGTTGTGGAAGATGTCAATTATGACAAGGGAAAGCTCAAGGTTTCCGTCTCCATTTTCGGGCGACAGACGCCTGTCGAGCTCGACTTTGTCCAAGTGGACAAGGGATAGCCCGGATATACTCGCTAACAGCGAAATTTCTCATCGAGGAATACAATGGCCAAGAAAGAATTAGGAAAGATTAAACTGCAGATTCCCGCTGGGAGTGCCAATCCTTCCCCGCCGGTCGGTCCGGCTCTGGGACAGCATGGCGTGAACATAATGGAGTTCTGTAAGGCGTTTAACGCCAAGACACAGGACCAGAAGGGATTGATTATCCCGGTTGTCATCACGGTCTATGCAGACCGCTCCTTTGATTTCATCACCAAGACGCCTCCAGCTGCCGTGCTGCTTCTCAAAGCCGCCGGACTGGAAAAAGGCTCCGGTGAACCGAACAAGGAAAAAGTCGGCAAGGTCACCAAGGCCCAGGTCAAGGAGATCGCCGAAAAGAAGATGCCGGATTTGAACGCCAATGACATCGAGAACGCCATGCTTCAGATTGAGGGCACTGCCCGCAGCATGGGTATCGAAGTCAAAGGTTAATGAGGAAAATAAAAAATGCCTAAGCATGGAAAAAAATATCGTAACGCCATTGAAGGCCGGGACACGGTCCTGCGTCTCAGTGTCGAAGAGGGCGTGAAGGTCGCTGTCGAAAAAGCCTACGCCAAGTTCGACGAGAACCTGGATGTTGCCATCAACTTGGGTGTCGATCCCAAGTACTCGGATCAGATGATTCGTGGCGCTGTCAGCCTGCCCAATGGGCTTGGCAAAGACATTCGCGTTGCCGTCTTCTGTAAGGGTGACAAGGAAGCCGAGGCCAAGGAAGCCGGTGCCGATTTCTTCGGTTCCGACGAACTGGTCGAGAAAATCAAGGGCGGCTGGCTCGATTTTGACAAGGCTGTCGCAACCCCTGACATGATGGCTCTGGTCGGCAAGATTGGCCGTGTACTCGGACCCCGCGGTCTGATGCCCAACGCCAAGACCGGCACAGTTACCATGGATGTTGCCAAGGCTGTCACCGAACTCAAGGCCGGTAAGGTCGAGTTCAAGGTGGACAAGGCCGGCATCCTGCACGCCCCTCTGGGCAAGGTCTCCTTCGGACCGGAAAAGCTCCTTGAAAACTTCAGGGCTTTGCTGGACCAGGTCGTGCGCATGAGGCCTTCCTCTGCAAAGGGAACCTACATGAAAGCAGTGACTGTGGCGACTACCATGGGTCCAGGCGTCAAGATTGATCCCTTGACCGTCAAGAAGTTTCTGGACGTATAACAAATTCGGAATGCC
>JAFLJW010000135.1 GCA_022712815.1 Pseudodesulfovibrio sp.
ACGAGTCGTTTCCTATCGTTCTTTCGGCAAGGTGACATTTTTTCACCTTAGTGACCGGAGTGGAAAGATTCAGGTTTACGCGGCCAGAGATGAACTCGGTGTCGAAGCGTACAAGCGTTTCAAAAAAACCGACATCGGAGATATCGTTGGTGTCAATGGCGGACTGTTCCGTACCAAGACCGGTGAACTGACCGTCAAGACCAAGAAGTTCAAGCTCCTGACCAAGTCCATGCGTCCGCTGCCAGAGAAATATCACGGACTGAAAGATGTCGAGTTACGGTATCGTCAGCGGTATGTTGATTTGATCGTCACTCCCCGGACCAAGGAAATTTTCATGGCCCGTACAGCTATTGTGCGTGAATTGAGAAATTTCCTGGATGAAAAGGGGTTTATGGAAGTCGAGACTCCCATGATGCAGTCCATACCCGGTGGTGCGACAGCAAAGCCTTTCGAGACCCACCACAATGCTCTCGATATGAAACTCTACATGCGAATCGCACCGGAGCTGTATCTCAAGCGGCTTTTGGTCGGCGGTTTTGAAAAGGTGTATGAGATCAATCGAAATTTCCGTAATGAAGGTACTTCCACTCAGCATAACCCGGAATTCACCATGCTTGAATTCTACTGGGCGTATGCGAATTTCGAGAACCTGATGGATCTTACCGAAGAAATGTTCTCCCGTATTGCCAAGAAGGTCACGGGATCGAGCGTGGTTCCGTATCAGGGCGAGCAGATTGATTTGTCTATCGGGGCCTGGACCCGTTTGGCATTTCACGAGTCCCTTGAAAAGATTGGCGGAGTTTCTCCTGATGTCTATGCGGACTATGAAAAATGTAAGGCTTTTGTGAAAGAGAAGGGCGAAAAGGTTGTCGAGGGCGAAAAGCTCGGCAAACTACAGGCCAAGCTGTTTGACATTCTGGTGGAACCCAAGCTTGTCCAGCCGCATTTCATCTATCACTACCCGACGGATATCTCTCCGTTGTCCAGACGCAACGAAGAGAATCCCGATATCACTGATCGTTTCGAGCTGTTCATGACAGGACGAGAGCTGTCGAACGCCTTTTCGGAACTCAATGATCCTGTTGACCAACGAGGTCGGTTCGAAGATCAGGTCAAAGAGAAGGAAGCCGGAGATGAAGAGGCGCATTTCATGGATGAGGATTACGTTCGCGCCCTTGAATACGGCATGCCACCGGCTGCCGGGCAGGGTATTGGCATCGACCGTCTTGTGATGCTTTTGACCGATAGTGCATCCATTCGTGAAGTCATATTGTTCCCGTTGTTACGCCCGGAGGCTGGGTAAGACCTTTGTGGTCACCCTGACAGGTATTAATTTATGAGATTTGAAACATTCATCGCACTCAGATATCTGTTCGCTCTGCGAAAGCAGTCGTTCATATCTGTCATATCGCTTTTTGCGGTGTGCGGTGTGGCCCTTGGCGTTGGTGCTTTGATTATCGTCATTGGCGTGATGAACGGTTTTTCAACTGATTTGAGAGACAAGATTCTGGGTGTCAACGCGCATATTCTGGTGACCTCTCTGAGGGGCGGAATTAAGGATTACAAGGAATTGACCGATGAGACGACAAAGGTGCCAGGGGTCATTGGAGTGACACCTTTCATCTATTCGGAGGTCATGCTGTCTACGCGAACCGGAGTCAAAGGCGTTGTGTTGCGGGGAATTGATCCTGCCACCTCTGACGCGGTTTTGAGCCTGTCCAAAGATATGGTCAGCGGAAATGTGGAAAATATTGAAAGCCGTGGAGATTTACCTGGTATCATCATTGGCTCAGAACTGGCCAAGCGACTTGGATTGACTCAAGGGTCCGAAGTGAACCTGCTGTCACCGTCCGGGCGTTCCGGTTCTGCCGGATTCACACCAAAGGTCCGTAAATTTATCGTGGCAGGTGTTTTTCGGACAGGCATGTTCGAGTACGATTCATCGCTTGGCTATGTGACCATTGATGCTGCCCGGGATTTGCTCGGGTTCAAAGGGGATGTCGTTTCCGGTTTGGAAATCAGTGTGGACGATGTGTATAATGTGGAGCAAATTTCCAATGACTTGCGCTCCAGAATCGGATCATTCACCGTGTATGTTCGTCACTGGCAAGAGATGAATGCCAATCTTTTCGCTGCGTTGGAGCTTGAAAAGTCGGCCATGTTCATAATCCTCGCCATGATAGTTTTGGTAGGGTCATTTAGCATTGTCACAACCCTAGTTATGCTGGTAATACAAAAAACCAAGGATATTGCAGTGCTTATGTCCATTGGTGCGGATGTGAAAAGCATCCGGCGAATATTCATGTTTCAGGGGACGTTCATTGGTTTGGTAGGGACCTTGCTAGGGTTCATGATTGGAGTACCGGTCAGTTTACTTTTGAAGAAATATCAGTTTATCAAGCTGCCGAGCAATGTGTATCCAGTGGATTATTTGCCGGTTCGCCTTGAAGCATTTGATATGATTTTTATTGGTGTGGCAGCGTTTTTGTTGTGTTTTTTGGCAACTATATATCCGGCGCGGCGAGCAGCTGCACTGAGTCCAAGCGATGCCTTGCGTTATGAATAAAGAGGAGATATATCGGCTCGTCTCCGTGAGTAAGGAGTTTGAAGGTCCTTCGGAGACAGTACGAGTACTCAGGGAATTGGATTTGTCCATCAACAGGGGAGAATCCCTGGCCATTCTGGGTGCATCCGGTTCGGGCAAGACGACCTTGCTCCATCTGCTTGGAACCCTGGATCACGTGACGAGTGGAAATATTTTTTTAAATGGTATTGATTTGAATACGTTGGGTAATAAGCAGCGGGCGGAACTGCGGAATCGGGATCTCGGTTTTGTCTTTCAGTTTCACCACTTGCTCCCGGAATTCTCCACCTTGGAGAACGTGGCCATGCCGGCATTTATTGCGGGAATGGGACGCTCGGAAGGCATTAAAAGGGCAAAGGAAGCACTTGATATGGTTGGACTTGCGCATAGACTTGAGCACAAGGTAACAACTTTGTCCGGCGGGGAGAGGCAGCGTGCGGCAATTGCACGGGCCATTCTCTTGCGTCCCAAGGTGCTTCTGGCTGACGAGCCAACCGGAAATCTTGATGAAGAAAATGGAACTAAAATCAGTGAGTTACTCGTATCTCTTAATACTGAATTGGGTATGACCTTTATCGTCGTTACACATAATCCAGAGCTTGCCGGTATGATGCATCGGCGTGTTGAATTGCGTTTAGGAGAACTCTATGCTCATTAGTCGCGTTCGCAGCCTTGTTATTGGAGTGATTGTAACTCTTTTATCGATCACCGCATCGGTGGTTCATGCTGCTGACAATGTCGCCCAGGATGTCAAGGTTGCCGTGTTGCCGTTTGTTATAAATGCCGGTGACGATTTATCCTATCTTAAAGACAGTTTACCCGAACTTTTGACCGATCGTCTTCGTGATGCCGGTTTTGAAGTTATTGATCCGGCTGAAATAAATCGTTTGATGGATGAAAAGGGAATTTCCCGGATTGATACTCAATCAGCGCGTGAGCTGGGCCTTCTTTCCGGTGCAGGTTTTTCAATATTTGGATCATTGAATCAGATTGGCGATGATCTTACTCTTGATGCCCGACTTGTAGATTCCTATGGAAATAGTCCAGGCAAGAAACTGTCTGTGACAAAAGAAGGACTTATCAACCTGCTTCCGGCGGTTGACGCACTTGTTGACCGAATGAAGATGGATCTTCTCAGGCTTGAGATTATTGCCGAGGTCGATGTTGAAGGAACAAAAGTCCTTGATAAGGACGTTGTCTTGATGCGCCTCACCCTCCAAAAGGGTGACATGCTCACTGCAAAAGCTGTCAACACCGCCCTAAAAAATATTTATGATCTCGGCTATTTCGACGATGTTGAAGTCAAAGTGGAGACCATCCCCGATGGCAAGAAAGTGCTGTTTATCGTTGAGGAAAAACCTCGTATTCAGGCCTTGGGAGTTCGTGGATCTGATGAAATTGATTCCGAAGATATTCTGGAAGCCATTTCCACCAAGAAGGGTGGTGTAGTCAACCCGAAAGTTCTGGCTGATGATATCCGCGTAATTCGTGAGATGTACAGAAAAGATGGCTACTACAAGGCCAAGGTCACTCATGAAATCGAAAGTGCTGGCACAGGTGTGGCCAGATTGACCTTTGTTATCAACGAAGGACCTAAGCTGTATATCGAAAACGTGATCATTGACGGTGCAAAACAGTTGGACCCCGATGATGTCAAAGAAATTCTCGCTCTCAAGGAACGAGGTCTGACTTCCTGGATAACCAACACTGGCGTTTTGAAAGAAGAGCTTCTTGAACGTGACGCTGCTGCCATTATGGCCTTTTACCAGAGTAAGGGATTCATTGACGCAAAAGTCGGTCGTCCGGAAGTTGAAATCAAGGACGACGGTATTGATGTCATCTATCAGGTCTGG
>JAFLJW010000136.1 GCA_022712815.1 Pseudodesulfovibrio sp.
CGTGCAGGTCAAGGCCGCTGAAATGCTTGGCCTGTCCAAGTCCAATCTCCAGTACAAACTCAAGAAATACGAATTGGCAGGCAAGGCTAAATAAATGATCCTACTCGATGCTCCCTATGTTTCCGAATTTCTGAAAAAAACCGTTGAGACCCTTGAACAGCCCGTTCTGGATACGTCCATTGCCCGGTCTCTGGCGGCGGGCACGAATATTTCTTTTATTGACGAGCCTGACTTTGTCAGCCGCCTGCAAGCCGGCGAACGGGTGTATACCAATTCCGAGAATTCTCTGGATTTGGTCATCAGGGGGGCTGGCGAAAGTCATCTGGCCCGGCAAATTGAGATTTGCAAGGACAAGGTGCTGTTCAGGGAGACCACGTCGTCTCTTTATCCTGACTACCGTTTCATGGGTGCGGATTTTGCCACTTTGGACAAGCTGACTGTCTCGGACATGGCCTTTCCTGTTGTCGTCAAACCGGCACGCGGGTTTTTCAGTCTGGGCGTGCACATGGTTCGCAGGGCAGAGGAATGGCCGGGTGTGATCAAGGCCATAGAGCAGGAGCGGGAAGCCCTGAACGCCGAATATCCGAAGGAAGTCGTCAATTGCGGCAAATTCATCATTGAGGAGGCCCTCGACGGCGAGGAATATGCCATTGATGTCTACTACGATGGAAACGGCGAGCCGGTGATTACCAATATTCTCTACCACCAGTTCACATCTGAGGATGATGTTTCAGATCGCCTCTATTATACGTCTGCGGAGATCCTCCAAACGTGGCTCAAACCGTTTACCAAGGCCGCTGCCGAGATTGGGCGGGTTTGCGATTTCCGTGATTTCCCCATTCATCTTGAGGTGCGTGTGGATTCAAAAGGCAGGATTATCCCCATCGAAGCCAATCCCCTGCGCTTTGCTGGCTGGTGTGTGGCCGACATCACGCATCACGCCTGGGGAATCAATCCATATGAATGTTATTTCAAGGATATGCGACCGGATTGGCCCGCCATTCTGGAAACGAGAGCAGGGATGATTTGCGCCATGGTCATCGGCGATGTTCCCCCGGGAATTGATCGGCAGAAGATAACAAAAGTCGATTATGACAGGTTTTGCGACCAATTTGACAACGTGTTGGAATTGCGCAGGATAGACTACACGGCTTACCCGGTATTCGCCTTTGTGTTTGCTCAGGTTGATGAAAAGAATCTGGACTCGCTCATGTCCCTTCTCAGTGCTGATTTCAATCAGTTCATCACGTTCTAGGGCTGGAAAGTCTCGGGCAGCTCGGTTTTCCCGCCAGTTTTTTCATACCACCGCAGGAATCCGTCCACGCAGGTGGGGCAGAGTTGCTTGCCGCGCTCTTCTTTTATGATGGCCAGAGCGACAGCTTTGGGCATGGAGTCGCGGTAGGGGCGTTCCGAGGTCACGGCCTCATAGACATCGGACACGGCGATGATTCGCGCCTTGAGCGGGATATTCTCGCCCTTGATGCCATCCGGATAGCCTTTGCCGTCCCACCGCTCGTGGTGCGAGGTGGTCACTTCCAGAATGTCATGCAGGCTCTTGATGGGGCGCAGAATATTTGCCACCACACTGGCGTGGCCCTTGACGTGTTCGTATTCGGCCTTGTTCAGTCGGTCTTTTTTGAGCAGGACATCATCGCGCACGCCGATTTTGCCAAGGTCGTGCAGGCGGCCAATGAGTTGCAATCTTTCCACTTCGTTTGGCTTGAATCCGAGTTCCTCACCGATGCCCATGGCAATGATGGCGACCCGTTCGGAGTGACCGCGCGTCAGGCTGTCACGGGCCTCAAGGGCCTGAACCAGACTGGCGATGGCCGCAAGGGTCAGGTCATGCTCCATGGTCAGTCGTTCTTTTTCCTCAAGCAGCAGACGGAAGTTGCTTGAAAATATTTCCTCAATGACAATGGACAACTGAGTGACGGAGAACGGCTTGATCAGATAGGTTGCCACGCCTTCGCGCATGAGCCGCCGCATGAGGGCCTTGTCGGCCAGAGAGGACATGATCACAATGGGAATCGTGCAGAATTCCACTGATTTTTTTATGGTCCGGCAGAGTTCTCCTCCGTCCATTTCAGGCATCATCAGGTCCGACAGTATCAAATCAGGCTTAAATAGTGGGAGCATGTCAAAGGCAGCTTTACCGTTTTCTGCGGTCTGGACGATGAACCCTTCCTCCCGAAGTTCTTTTTCGAGAAAAAGGCAAACGCTGGAAGAGTCATCCACGACCAGAATCTTGCTGCCGGTCAGGAAATTTTTTGCGGTCAGGATGTCCTTGATGCGCTCGATGTTCTCCTCGATATTGCCGCTCTTGGACAGGTAGGCGTCAACCCCCACTCGGAATCCTTCTTCCACATGCTCGTCGGAATCGTGGGTGGAGAGAACGATGATCGGGATGTGGGAGGTCTTGAATTCTTCTTTGAGTCTGGTGCAGAGTTCGAATCCGTCCATTTTGGGCATGTCGATATCGGTGATGATCAGGTCGAAGTTGCTGTTCATGGCCCTGGCAAGCCCTTCCTCCCCGTCACTGGCCAGAGTCACGATCATTCCCGCCTCTGTAAGGCTTTTTTGCATGGCGTAGCGGACTGAGGTGGAGTCGTCTACCACCAGTATCTGTGGGGGGGTATCGTCTTGCATCTCGGGCTGCAAATTCTTTCGTTTCATTGGTTTTTTTGTCTCCTGAAAACGACCATGCGTTCTGAAGAACCGCCTTGCAATTATATTCCTTGGGACTTGATTCGTAAACACTGCCGTACTACGCTTCTTTGGCTGTGAATAATCCCGTAACCGAATATGTATCAGCCTTGCTCGATTCCGAGCGCATGGCCCATCAGGTAGCCCATCACCGGGTTATCAAAGGGGCTGATTCGCG
>JAFLJW010000217.1 GCA_022712815.1 Pseudodesulfovibrio sp.
CCTGTGGCGAGAGACTGACTCATGAGATCGCCAAACTGCATATCCGCCTTTTTGTACCCGATGGTACTTGCATTGGCGAGATTGTTTGCGACGACCTGCATATTGGCAGAATGGGCGACCACACCCGTGGCTCCAATATACAAACTACTAAAACTCATACTTTCCTCCAATCCGGGCTCTCCGGATGTGGTGGGGAATTCACCAGGGGACCCATCCCCGGAATAAAATTCCCGATTCCTTCTCACCGAGGATTAAAGCAAGGGGTGTGCCATTGGGAATAGTGAACTATTTCAACATGGAATTGGTCTTTTTTGGTAGGAAGATCATTCCCTTGCCCCGTGGAAGGGCCTGTTCATGCCCTTTTGATGGGACCGACAGCGATGAGGTAAAGCAGTACCTGACCTTCGGGCAAACCAAGAAGAGTGGCTCCATCCCGGTCAAAAAAAGCTCCTATTCCACACACGCCGAGATTTTTGGCTGTGGCGGCTAGATAGACGCGCTGGCCGATTCGTCCGGCTTCGAGGTGTGCGTAGCGGTAGGCACGGGGACCACTTTGCATTTCCAGCGTCTTGATGTCGGCAGTGAAGACAATGTGCATAGCCGCATTGTCGAGCCAGCCCTGGTCGAGACAGATGCGGGCCATCTGCGGCATGAGGTTGCCGGTTTTGATCAGGGTGGTTGCGCATGTGGTGCGGTTGAGATGGTGGTATCCCGGTGTCAGACCGCTGGTTTCACCTGCCAGGAATCCGACCTGGAGTGCATCAGTGCATGGAGGCTTGGCGTTATTATCGCGGCAGAGAAGGCTGAGAATATCAACGAAATCACGGGTGGGCGCGGACTTGGGTATGAAATTCCGCCTGGAACGACGACGCTGGATGGTCGCGGATGTCGAAGCCGGGACAATCGAAGCTGGCAATGATGTGGTGTCCTGACTGGTTGAAAGGTTGAGCAGTCCGGGTTTACGACCAATTGCAGAGCATAATCGGTGAGCATCCAGGAGTTCTTCCGGTGCTGTGGATTTGGCTGCCGAGCGACTGAAAGCTGGAAGCGTCTGCGTTTTTGGCGGGATGGTGCTGTAAACTTCCGTTTCCGGACTGCATCCCAATGCATGAACCTGGGCCAGGCAAGCCTCAAGTTTCGGATCAAGACACAGGAACTCGTTGATGGCTTCGTCATCAAAATCGTAGTCGAGCCTTGAGTGCAGGCCGTATATCCGGGTGGACAGGAGCAGGTTTTCTGCCATGTGACCTGCGTCGAGGAGGCAGTAACGATAGGCTCTTGGTCCGTATTTCCATGCACTGCGGTGGAATATGGTCGTCAGGTAGAACCTGATGATCGGCTCATCCCCGGCCAGAGCCGAGAAGACCTGCCCTGCCCGAAGCGAGCACATGGTGTGTTCAAGCGGGCAGTAGTGATACAAGCCGTCATTGAATCCGTTGACATTTTGTAATGCCACATACAGTTCCGTGGGATAGAGGGCCCCGGCTGAGGCCATGGCCCGAAAATGGAAAAACGACCCTTCGCCCTGTTTTTTTACCTGGGTGATGCCCGCTGTCAGATTACATATCCCTGCCAGCAGAGCAGGCATGTTTGGCCCGGAATAAGGTGGACGAAAGTCCATGGCCCGATCCAGCGGGATTTCCGGCCATGAGAGGTCTTGGGGCAGATGGAAAACAGGAATATCGCGGTACAACTTGAACGGGACTGGCTGGTCGCCCCAATTCAGAGCGCGTCCTGTTAGGGTGCCGCGAACGTGGGATGTTCCCAGATGGTACTCAAGTATGGATTTCGTGTCTTTTTTCATGGATGTATCCGGGACTTCAGGATTGGGCGGAGCATAGCACAAGTCGCGGTGTTGGCAATAGTCACTCCTTTCCCCCCGCCCGGAGATGATAGAATCTTGATTTTTCACCGGGATTGAGCGATATGCCTAGTAGAACACTTAAGGGAGCGACCATGGCTGATGATACTTTTTCTTGTCAGGACAGTGCGGTCTTAACCATTCTCAAGACCAGCGAAGAGGTCAACCAACTCAAGGATGTTGATACCATCCTTGATAAAATCCTCTATGAATCCAGGAATTTTGCGAATGCTGACGCTGGCTCCATCTTCCTGGTAGAGAAGGACAGTCTGGTTTTCAGTTACGTCCAGAATGACACGTTCTTCAAAAAAGAAACCGCCAATGCGGCCTTGTATCAGAATTTCGGAATTCCCATCAGTGAGCAGTCCATCGTGGGATATGTCGCCAAGACTCGCCAGAGTTTGGCCATCGACGATGCCTATGAACTGGACCAGACCTTGCCGTTCGCCTTCAATAAATCCTTTGACGAAAAATCCGGCTACCGCACCATAAGCATGCTGACCATACCGCTCATTGCCCAGGAAAGCCGCCTGGTGGGCGTCATGCAGCTCATCAACGCCAAGAACGACATGGGCAAAGTGGTCCCCTTCACCGAGGAGGCCAAGACCTATATTCCGCTTTTCTGCAACAACGCCTCGGTGGCAGTTGAACGCGGCATCATGAACCGCGAGCTGATTCTGCGCATGATGCAGATGGCCGAGTTGCGTGATCCCACCGAAACAGGGGCGCATGTCCAGCGTGTCGGTGCATATTGTGCTGAAGTATATGGAACATGGGCATCCCGCCGCGGTCATTCCGCCAAGGAAATCAAGAGGGAGCGGGATAATTTGCGACTGGCGGCCATGATGCATGATGTGGGGAAAGTCGGTATTGCCGATGCCATTCTCAAGAAGCCGGGGAAGCTTACTGATGAAGAATTCGATAATATGAAGTGGCATACGGTCTTTGGTGCGAGACTGTTCAAAAACCAGACGTCCGAACTTGACAGAATGAGTATGGAGATAGCCCTGTGCCATCACGAAAAATGGAAAGGACGAGGATATCCGAGCATATCGAACTCGGAGGTTTGGGTTGAAGACACCCTGATGGGGGCAGAGCCGAAGAATGGTGAAAAAATCCCGCTGGCCGCCCGAATTTGCGCTGTGGCAGATGTCTATGATGCCCTGTCTTCACCGCGGTCTTACAAGGACCCGTTTCCTGACGAAAAATGCCTTGGAATTCTTGAAAGTGATGCCGGTACACATTTTGACCCAGAGATCGTCGAAATCTTTTTCGAGATCTTCGATGTTATCAAAGCGATCCGCGACAAGTACAAAGAGGCGCAGAAAAACTAGGCTGGAGCAGAAGAATGGCACATGAAAAATTATACGACTTTGTTGATCCCGCTGATGCCGAATGTGTGCGAAGAGAAGTCGAAATCACCATGCAGGGACATTTTTCAGACTATGACGGGAAGACCTTCAAACACGCTTTTGAAGAGGTGGAAAAACTGTTTTTCGGTCATTATCCAGGCTATCAGGCCAGCAATACAAAATACCACGATTTCGAGCACACCTGCTCTGTTGTCCTCGCCGATGTCCGGCTCATCTACGGTGCCATGGTGGATGGGATTGTTTTCACAGAAAAGGAGTGCCTGAAAGGACTTCTGTCCGCATTGTTCCATGATGTCGGCCTGATCCAGACCTCGGACGACACCCAGGGTACGGGAGCAAAATATACGGTTGGGCATGAGGAGCGATCCATCCAGTTCATGCGCTGCAATCTCAATGGGATCATGTCCGAAGAAGATATCGAGGATATCGCCGATTGCATTCGCTGCACCATTCTCGCCATGTCGCCGTCAAAAGTGGCCTTTAGAACGGAAAACATGCGCCTGATGGGGAGCTTTCTTGGCAGTGCCGACCTGCTGGCTCAGATTGCAGACCGTTATTACCTCGAAAAATTGCTTCACCTTTTTGAAGAGTTTCAGGAAGCCAAATTACCTGGCTATGACACGGCCTTTGATCTGCTGCTCAAGACTCGTACTTTCTATCAGGAAGTTGCCCGGAAGCGATTGGATTCGGAATTTAAAAAAGTGGACCGCTTCATGGGATCTTATTTCAAGATACGCTGGGGTGTGGATAAAGACCTGTACGCCGAGGCCATAGAAAAAAATCTCGACTATCTGGACGACATCCTGTCCGGTTGCAAGGACGATCTGGATTGTTTTCTATCAGGACTCAGACGAAGCGGCCTCTCAATAGATATTCTCAAGTAAAGGAAAAAGGCGCAGGGAATGACCTTCGCATGATCCTGCATGTTTATAACGAGTTCAGATGGAATCTGTTTGTTTCCAATCCGAAAAAGCGTAGAGTCCTACCATGATTACTGATACAGAAACTTCCCTTTTCGAATCCATATTTGTTGCGCGGCAACCCGTGTTTCACCCCGACGAAACAATCTGGGGATATGAACTTCTGTTCCGCTCCGGAGAAGAGAATTTCGCCAATGTCACCGATGACACCCAGGCAACGGCCTCGGTCATTGCCGATGGCCTGACCATGGCCCTGGAGGGAATGAGCGACAAGGCCAAAATCCTTATCAATTTCCCGGAACAAATGCTTGTCGAAGATGCCGGGTTCGCCTTGCCCAAGGAACGGTGCATCATTGAGGTCCTGGAGGACGTCAACCCCAACGAGGCAACCCTGTCTGCGGTCAGACGACTCAAGGAGGCGGGGTACACCATTGCCGTGGACGATTACTTCGGCCAGCCACAGCTCAAGCCCTTCATCGACCTTGCCGACATAGTCAAGATCGATATCCTCGAACTTGATTCCGACCCCGGGAAAATTGCTGAAACCATCAAGGGCATCTCGGTCAAAAGCCTCATGCTTCTGGGTGAAAAGGTCGAGGATGTTCGGACTTTTGAAGCCCTGAAGGACATGGGGTTTTCTCTTTTTCAAGGTTTTTTCTTCAGCAAACCGGAAATCATCCCCGGTAAAAAACTGACCACCAATGAACTGACCAAGCTTCAGCTCCTCACCGAGTTGGGCAAAGAGAATTTTGAACCCGGTCGGCTGGCTGAAATTCTCCAGTCCGACCCCAACCTGAGCTACCGTTTGTTCCGCTATATCAACTCTGTGGGCTTTGGTCTGCGTTCCAAGGTGACCTCGCTCAAACGCGGTATCGACATGATGGGTATGCTTCAGGCCAAGCAATGGTTGCGAACCGTAATCATGGCAGACCTCAACCCCACGCCCAAGGCGAGTGAACTGGCCTACATGTCCGTGCACAGAGCCAAGTTTCTTGAGTCAATCTGTGCCTCTGCAGACATGGAAAAGTGCCGACCAGACACCCTGTTCATCACGGGCCTGTTTTCGCTTCTGGATGCCATGCTCGGTGTCGAAATGGACGACATCCTCGGCACGCTCCCGCTTGATGACTCTGTTGTCAAAGCTCTGACCGGCGAAGGGCCGGTACATGACCTGCTTTCCCTCGCCCACAGCTATGAGCATGGACACTGGGCCGACACCTCTCGACGCTTGAAGGAACTCAAAATGGATATTTCTGAAGCCGATCTCCTCTATGCCCGTTCCCGCAACTGGGCTCAGAAAATGCTCGGCTACTCCAAATCCGACTAGACAGACTGTTTAAAACAGCACCTTCCGCGATGCTGCGGATCATATCTCAAACCATCACGCATGAGATGAGCTTTAAGCTTGAGCTTTAGGGCGTGTCGACACGTTCTGACCCGCGCTTTGTGACTGGCAATTAGTTTAGACTTTTTCATGAAAGTATGTTGGTTTGAGGTGTAGTGCATGGCAATGCAGTGCAAGGAGTTATAAAAAATGGGGAAAAAAGAAAATATGCCGATTGGCATGTTTGATTCAGGTGTGGGAGGATTAACGGTCCTCAAGGCGTTGCATGAACGAATGCCTTGCGAAGACATTATCTACCTTGGGGACACGGCCCGGTTGCCGTATGGAACCAAATCACCACAAACAGTCTCACGATATGCGGTGCAATGTGCTGCGGAACTGGTCAATCGCGGTATCAAGCTCCTTGTCGTGGCCTGCAATACCGCTTCAGCGGTGGCTCTTGATGCCCTGCGCAACGCCTATCCCGACATCCCGGTCATAGGAGTGGTAGAACCAGGTGCGCATGCTGCCTGCAAGGCCTCGCGCAACCATGCGGTAGCGGTCATTGCCACCGAATCAACCATTGCAGGCGGGGCATACCAGCGGGCCATTCACTCCATCTCTCCAGACACTCGTATCATCGGTCATCCCTGTTCCCTTTTTGTGGCTCTGGCCGAAGAGGGATGGACGGACGGGCATGTCCCGGAAGCCGTAGCCAGACAATATCTCGAACCAATCTTCAATCTTGCGACAGGAGCAAAAACTCCAGTCATTCCCGATACTCTCGTCCTTGGATGTACCCATTTCCCCCTGCTTGTCCCGGCCATCAAAAATGTTATCGATCCAGCCACTGTCATTGTTGATTCAGCGGCCACCACAGCAGAAGCAGTTCATGGCGAACTAACCCGTCTGAACTTCAAAAGAGCGGAAAATGGATATGGCAAGACTCGTTATCTCACCACGGATGACGCGGCCCGTTTCGCACGAATGGGAACACGCTTTTTGGGAACTGCCCTAGCGGAACATGAGGTAGAACTGGTTGACCTGTAACAATCAGGCAGAAAGAAAAGCGGCGGAATTGTAGAACAGACTGTGCTACAAAGAACTCCTCGAAAAGATTACACGCAAACCTGGAGAAGCCTTAAGCCGGGCCAAAATCGAGTCGACAAAACCCCATGGTTCCGGGATATGTTGCGCCATCTGTCCATGCAGGATAGTCTGCATCTCGAATTCGGTTAACCAAAGGAGCTGGAATGGCCGTTTACCCGCCTGTGACCTTGCTGGTCCGTGACATCGACAAGTCCGCTGAATTCTATGAAAAAGCCCTTGGTTTCGGCCTTGCCTGGGATGCCTTGCTCATCGGTCCGTACGGCCAGTCCCTGCGTCTCGTCGAGGTCAGGGACACCATGCCCGGCGGCTGTGTTGTCGTGACTCTGGAGGTCTCTGATGTGGCGCGGACTGCGGACGGAATCATGAACAACGGCGGTGGCAGAGCGGAAAAGCTGCTGGGAGATGACCCCCTTTATCTCGGCCTGGATGGCGAAATGATAGCTTTGGTCGAGCGCGGATTGCCCGGCGCGGACAGAATCAAGCTCGTTGTCTACGATTTTGACGGCGTCATGACCGATAACACTGTCACCGTTTCTCAGGACGGACAAGAATCCATCACCGCCAACCGGAGCGACGGGCTTGGGATCGGCATGATTCGCAAGCTCGGCATGAAGCAACTCATCCTGAGCACCGACATTAACCCCGTGGTCAAGGTCCGCGCAGCCAAAGTCGGGCTTGAGGCTATCCACGGAGTTGGAGACAAGGCTTCCGTGCTCCTTGAATTGGCCGACAAACACGCGATTTCCCTCGCTGAAATTCTCTACGTGGGCAATGACAGCAATGATGCCGATGCCATGGCTTTGGCCGGTTTCAAGGTTGCCCCCGCCGACGCACACCCTTCAATTTTGTCCCTTGCGGATTATATAACCGATGCTCCGGGCGGACACGGGGTTATCCGGGAACTGGCTGATGTGCTGGTGGCCGGAAGATAAAATACATATTTTCATCTCGATCACGCGGCAACACCGCATGGCCTTGGGAAAATTCGTGTCCCGCCTCTTCAGGCGAGACCGTTAACAAGCCCCGGAGACACTTCCAAACATCACTTAATATGGCCCGTGTCTGGACTTCTTCCGTGGTTTCAGCCTAGATGTACGGACGTGTCCTGTTTGGGGCATGTGGAAAGAGTTGGGGAGAAAGCATGCCTGGAACATCTTTTGAGAACATTTGCATATTCCATATCTTAGATGGCCTTCGGGATGGGTTGTCCCATTATTCGCAGCCGAGCCGGGCCGCCTTGATTTATGCGGAACGACCTGATTCACCGCCCCGTATTTGTGACCCCCAGGACCTTTTGGAAGGACATGAGCCAAAGTTGAGGGACTTTTACCTTTATTCAAGCAAATGGCGGAGTGATGGAGGGTCCAGCAACGAGATACGTGCTCTGGACGCAAAAGAGGCAAAGCTTGACCTTTCGGGCCTGATCTCGTTTGGGGCGCGTTCCACGGCCATGCATTATCAGATGTGGTTTACAGATCAGCATCCGGACATGTGTTCAACCGGTCCTACCAGACGATGGCTGGAGTATGCGGCAGGACTGCTTTCTCAAAATTTCGATGCCCAAAACGTCATCAATCTGGATACTGCGGGATTCATGCTCCAGCATTGCGCCAACCACGCGGTCCGTGATTTTATCGTGGACGAGCGAAGCAAACTTGGCTGGCTGGACACCCAGATCAGGGTCTATCCTTTTTTGGATGCCGTTCTCAGCGTTTCCGGTACGCAGGAGGAAGGCGCATGGCCCAAGGGCCGTATGGTCGTGGTAGAGCCCAGCCAGCTTGAGAGCGTTCGGTTCACTTGCCGCTTCCCGGAAATGGAACAGCCCCGGCTGGTGGATTTCAAGCATGTCCGCAAGCTCTTGCAGGCCGTTGAAGACTCTGGCCGCGTGCTGGTGTCTGACGGGAAAACCGTGCTGGGCATAGCCATTGGCCCCATGCCGGGTGCGTATCTATCTGCCCAGTTCTGCGGAATACATGGTTTCTTGCGACTCAAGGATGAACTGATCTGCTCCTTTCATGATGGCCGGTTCCATTCTTCCAACCTGCGGGCCAACCTTGTCCAGCTCGAAGAGCAGATGCTCGAAACCGACATGGAGATGGAGCAGCAACACACCTTGCTCCAGATAGTTTCCCTGCTGGTCAACCGGGTTCGTGAACGCAAGCATGGCTGCACTCTTGTCATTGATACGGGTCAGGAACAGCTTGATATGTCGGGCCAGCATTTTGATAAGCCGCTTGATTTGCAGAACAGCAGCCAGCTCAAGCTCGCCTGCTCCCTGGCCAAGCTGGACGGTGCATTGCACATAGGACGCGACCTGAAACTCCACGGCTTTGGCTGCCTCATGGACGGAAGCAGTGTTCCGGGCGAGAACAGGGCTCGCGGCGCACGCTTCAACTCAGCCCTCAGGTTCACGGCGGCGCATGAGGATATCGTGGTGGTGGTCGTTTCATCCGACCGGCCCGTCTCAATCATCAAAAACGGCGTAGAACTCACGGCTTTATGCCGTTTTGATCAGATTCGCGGCCTGAGCAGGCCCCCCCTTCTTGCCGAATGGATCATGAGCTGATTTTATCTTAAGGACCTTTGCGGATGGAGCAGCCAATCCCATGACGACCACCTGGATTTCCGATCCCTTTTTTTGAATTATAGCCTTGCCTGCCCTAGCGGTTTCCGGCCTGCTTGTTCAAATGATTCTGAGCCTTTTCAGTTGCTGCGGAACCTTTAAGCTACGCGGCAGGGTAGTTCATCTCAAATGGTGGATGATCCCTGCCATGAGCATGGCTTGCGGTCTGTTGTGGATGTTTGCAGTTTTGTACGTAGTGTTCCATACGGGCTAAAAGATCGACTTAATTTTCTTCCCAATGTATAGGAAAAATTCCCAGCCTGACATCAACAGACGATAAAGAGGCATATGGCGATCAAGGAAAACGTTCTGGGCGTCAAGGAAATCGACTGCTCGGACGGAATCAACACCGAAGACTACAACCAGATTGACCCTGGTATTCTGGATTGTTTTCCCCGCACCAAATATCCAGTGGACCTCTTTCATTGGAAGGAGAAAATTCGTGTTCTTTCGCCTGTTTACCATGTCGGACGTGAGATCAATCGTCACCAGCGGGCACGGATTCGTGACCTGAGCGAAAAGGGCCTTCTGTTTTTCTCCCGCAACCAGATAGAGAACTACACGACCTGTGTGGCCGGTAACCTTGAGACAGCCCTGAATGATCCCAACCTGACCTGGGACGAGAAGGCCGGGGTCTTCATCTGTGAATTGGGACGCAGGCAGGAGCAGATATTTCAGCATCCCATGGCTCAGGAACTGGAAGACCTGCGAAAGGCCATTGAGTCCCTGTGCGTCTATCTGGTGGAAGATTCCAATCGCATGGCCAAGATGGTGCATGATGTTCATGCAAATATTTCTTTGGAACGCAGACGGATAAACGCTTCGATCCTTGCCCTTGCGATCTATCTGCAAATGCACAAGGGTGAAATCTTCTTGGAAAATCTGGAAATCGTGACTTTGGGATTTTTTCTCTACGATATCGGGATGTCCAGGATCTCGCCCATGATGCTTTCCAAGGTCCAGCAGCTCACGCCTCCCGAACAGCGAACCATGCGTGAACATCCCAAGGTGGCGCTGGAGATTTTCGCCCGTCTCAACCTGACCCGGTCTGAAATCTCCGAACCAGCCAGTCAGCACCATGAGCGGATCAACGGAAGCGGCTATCCCAACAAGCTCAAGGGTGATTGCATTGGGCAACTGGGCCGTATTGCCGGAGTGGCCGACTCCTATTGTGCCATGGTCACCAGCACTCCGCATCACAAGGGCATGCCCCCGATCAACGCTGCCGCAGAACTGGTCACCAATGTGCGCCAGTACGATCAGGTCGTTTGCCGGACCCTGGTCCGGTTCCTTCAGACGGTGAACAGGTAAACTTCCCCCATTCCCCATTTTATTTTTTCTGATTGAACGCTTCCCTGATGCAATCGACGCATCAAGGTCATGGAATCGTCACGCACAAAGTTTAGGGTGTCCCAAATCAACAGGAGGACAGTGTCATGGTTTGGCTTCCCCATAAGAAATACACCGCCGAGTACATTGCGGCTCAGTTGGCTGAAATTCGTGTGAAGGTTCGTCGTGAAACGTATCGGATGATCTTTCTCGCCACCACCGCAATCGGCATCATGGCCTTTGTTCAGGCTTCGTATATTTACGGCTCGTAAGTCGCCGCAACAGATAAAGCAGACCGACAAAAAAGATCAGCCCCAGAACGGCGGTCAAAATGCCGGAAGGTCTAATGTCGCCCTGCTCGTCGGGATGTGCCGGTTCGTTGACGATCAGTGCGCCTGAAAGCAGCAAAACCTGTCTGGCATCGATGCCGAACCGGGCCAGAACAGTGGCGTCGGCAACAAGCTGCGGCAATGTCGGCTGGGGTAGCATCTCCTGCGGAGGTTCTCCGGCCTGAATTCGGCTGACCAGTCGAGCCAGAGCACGGCCCTGAGCTTCGCCAGTTGCCACCAGACCGCCGAGAACGCCTTTGCCGACCCATGTGTCGGTCAGGACAAAAACAGGCGCTGCGCTACGCTCAGAGAGCAACCGGACGGCCTGTTCCTCATTTACGGGCTTGCCGGTTTTGTCTTCATGAAATCCCAGAAACAATACGGCCCCGGAGATTGGAACACTGGATGCCACCGTGGCAAGAGTTTTCATGTTAAGGCCTGTGTCGTCTCCCGGTTCGTGGCCGGGAAAGAGGAGCTGTGCCCTGCCCATGTACGGTTCCATGGCCGCTTCCATTTTCTTCCTGAGCAGTTGGCTGGCCGGAGTTGAGTCCATGATGCCAACCACAAGCCGGGTGTCGGGCCGCAGGTCGAAGATCAGGTCAACAGTGTTGCGGACGTCCTGTTCCAGGGGGATGCCGGAACAATCGCCGCACTGGCTGAGCATGCCGGGTTCCGGTCTGGGCATGGAGCAGAACAGGACCGGCGCACCGACGAACAGATCATCGCGGTACTTGCGCATAAAGGCAAAGGCGGTCTTGCCGCTGGTGATTACGGCTATGGGTGTAGTGCTGGCAGGGACAAGGGCAAGCCGTTCATACTCGGCGTCATAATGATCTTCATTACCATTTTCGCCACCGAGATATTCCTGCCTGACGAGAACCCCGCCCCCCAGTTCGGAGGTCAAACCCTCAACGAGCTTCTGCGTCCATGGCGTAGGGCCGCTCTCCGAATGAAGGACAACGATCCCGGCAGCATGGGCCGGGTACGCAAAGAACAAGATCAGTACGAGAACAAAAGAAAGTTCCGGGAATCGCAACCCTTTAACTCTTTGAATATACTGAGAGGACGTAAACATCGACAGCTACCGGTAGCTTTCTTTTAAAAAGAGTCGCAGGGCCGCACTCGGTCTGGCTGACAGGCCGGGGTGGACGCAACCGACTTTGTGTCGGGAAGCAAAATCTTTCCGGGCGAGATGAGATCTACCAGCCCTTTTTGGAAAGGATATCCTTTACTTTGCCTTCGGTCTTCTTTTCGACCAGCACCATCTTTTTGGCCTGAGCCTTCTTGATTTTTTCAGTCAGGGAGTCGATGTCCGCCGGCTTTTCCATGAAGTCCATGGCACCGAGCTTCATGGCCTCGATACCTGCCTCCAGAGTGGCCTGACCGGTCAGGAGAATGACCTGCATATCGGGACGGCGAGCCTTGATGACCTTGAGCATTTCAATGCCGTTCATGCCCGGCATTTGCAGGTCAAGGACGATGGCATCGAATTCGCCTTCTTCCACGGCAGAAACGGCATCGTCAGTTGTCTGGGCCGTGCTGACTTCCATACCTCGGACACGCATCCTTTCGGACAGGTTCTCCAGGAATTCCACTTCGTCGTCGATGAGCAGTACTTTTTCAGCCATTGTATTTCTCCTAAACAGTTAAAAGACTGTTAACCTTTATGAATTTCTCAAACGCAGCACCCAAGGCGCAGTTCAAGTATTCCATCGTTTTCATTGTTTACAACCGCGGCGGTCATTTGCTTTGCCAGCGTTGAAAGCTCTTCATCAGGCGTCAATGCAACCCGTTGTCCCGAAACAGACAATGTGAACGTTGCACCTTCTGCCGAGGGACTGACCGCTACGATCAGGACATCGCCCTGAGACATGGTATCCAGTATTGCCGCGATTGCGGTGTGAAGCAAGCGCATAAGGTCAAAAGGGCTGACCAGAGCCGTGGCCGGTTCGCATTGCCCTTTTTCAAGGCCCATCTGTTTCATGTCGGCCATGCGAGTGCCAAGGGCCATGATGAGGTCGAGGATTTCCACCAGATCGACTTCATGGGCATTTTCGTCCGTACTGTGGGAAAATGC
>JAFLJW010000137.1 GCA_022712815.1 Pseudodesulfovibrio sp.
CTTTTGGATATGCCCTTCCTCGTCGGCAAAATAGCCCGCAGTAATGACTGCGGCGATGGCAAGGCCGATGAGCAGGGGAATGAAGTATGTGGCACGTTTAAGCATCTGACACTCTGTTTGTGGCTATGATCAGAGTCAGAACCACTTTATCTGTGTCATAACAAAGCTGAAAAAAAAATAAAAGGATAAAGCGAAATTGAGAACAAGTGCGTTGTGGGGGGGCGCAAAAAAGGATCAGTTTCCGGTCTTGGCCAGGATTCTTTTTTGTGGGTGAGGTCTTGGGGATGAGAGTTTGCCCAGGGAGTCATGGACCATGAAAAGTAACGGAATTTTCCTGGGATTGTGCTTGTCCGCACGCTTTTCCAAACGAATTTGACGGACTTCGCGCAGGTTTTTGCTCCCGATGGGGTCAAACGAAACCGCCGGTGACGCCTTGGGGTCATTCAGGAAATCGAAGATGAGATTTTCGGACAGGGCAAACATCTCGTCGAGATGGCGAGTGTCCTGCGTATATGGCAACAGCCGGTCCGCCAGTCTGAGGGATTCGCCCCAGCTCTTGCGACCAGTGAGTTTCAGGCTGCCCTTTACGATTTGCTTCTTGAGCAGGAACGGCAGTCGTTTCTTGTCCATGGCAGAGAGCAGGGTGGTGTCCGTGTCCCGGTTGGGCTTGCGGAAAATGGCCAGCGCACTTTCGCGTTCGGCCTCGAATTTCCGGTCTGCCTGAGCCTCCACATAAACATGCGACAGCTTGCCGCCCAAGGGCATGGCCCACAGGGTGTTTGGCACGAAGTAGTTGTGCGCCACCACGTCGGCGGCCAGATGGGTCAGGTATCCGTAGGCATATGAGAGCACACGCGGGTCTTTGGCGGAACCCAGCAGTTTGAAGCCCGTCATCCAGTTGTGGCTGTGGCCCGGCTTGAAATTCGTCCCTTTGCCGATGAATATGTCAGCAGAAAGGCAGCCGTACAGGAAGGCGTTGTGGTGTCTGGTCAGCAGTCCGGCGATGAGCGGCGGCAAGGCCCCGAAATTCCCCAGCACAGAGTTGCCCAGCGCGAGGTGGACCCCCGGCCCCCAGGCCAGGGCCTCTGCGGGAGTGAGTGCGGCGATTGCCAGTGTTATAAATGCAATGAAAAGCTTCATCTGTTTTTTGTTCTCCGAAAGGGAGAAGGTAAGGATACGTGCATAAAAGTCAATGAGAATATTTACCACCTGAGTTGTTTGGTGGTCTTGCCGGTCAGGCTTATTCCGCCATTCCGTTGTTCTCGATCTCGTCAATGAATGCGTCCACCAAATCCGGGTCCAGTGCGCTGCCAGCCAGTTCACCCAGAATGGCAAATGCCTCCTGCGGCGTTTTTCCCTTTTGATAGGGACGGTCGGTGGTTATGGCGTCGAAGCAGTCAACCACGGCGATGATGCGCGCGCCCAGCGGGATCTCCGGGCCGGACAGCCCGCGCGGGTATCCTTTCCCGTCAATTCGCTCGTGATGGTCGATGACATATTCCAGAGCCGGGCCGAGGAATTCGAGGTTTTTCAGGATATCGTAGCCCCATTGCGGGTGGCTGCGGATTTCGAGCAGCATGCCTTCATTCAGGTGGGTGTCTTCATTGGAGAATACCTGGTCGCTGAAACCTATTTTCCCGATATCATGCAAGGTGCCAGCGATGCGGATACGCTCCACTTCATCCTCGGTCAACTCCAGTCTTTTGGCTAACCTCTCGGCATAAATGCCTACCCGGTCGCCGTGACCCTCAGTGTAGGCATCACGCGCACCCAGTGCGTTGGCGACTGCGGTCACGGTATTCAGGGTGTTGAGCTTGATCTTGTCGTAGAGTTGTTCGAGGTGGAATTCCCTGGCTTCAATCTTGACCATCATCAGGCCCACGGCCTCGGCCAGCTCTTGAATTTCCGGCGGATATTCGGGATCGGTCAGTTCAAGGATGTCGTCGGTGTATTTGCCGCCGGCGATTTCCTTGATAATTCGAAGCAAATCTTCCTGACCTTTGAGTGGGACCATGGTCTGCGGCCTTTATTCCCAGGCCGTGACATGCTCTGTGGCAAACCCGGCAAAAGTACGTGCCGGGGAGCCGGTGACATGTTCCACGGCCTTGGTCACATTGCCGAGCATGCCTAGCTTGACCACACGGGTCAGGCTGACGAGCATGTTGATGTTCCATTCCGGCACGCCCATGTCTTTGAGGGTCTCCATATAATCATCCTCGCTAATGGCCGTGTAGTTCACTTCCTGGGCGGAAGCTTTGCTGATCTGGGCGGCCACGTCAGACATGGCGAGCCCCTCCGGCCCGGTCAGGGCGTAATACTTGTCCTCGAAACCATCGCTGTCCAGCAGTAGTTTTGCAGCGCAGGAAGCTATGTCACGGATATCAATGTAGCTGACCTTGGCGTCTTCTTCGGGCAGAGTAATGGTGCCGGATTTGATCATTTCCGCAAGGTAGGAGGAGAAGTTCTGCATGAAAGTATTGGGGCGCAGGATGGTGAACGGAATTTTTGAATCCTCGATAAACTGGTCCACCATGCCGTGTTCGCGTCCCAGTCTCCAGTGGGCATCGGACGATGCCGCGTACCCGGAAGACCGTACTATATATTCAATACCGGCTTCCTTGGCGGCCTGCACTGCCAGGTGACCGTAGCGGGCCAGTTTTTCCTGCAATGGAATGACCAGGAACATGCGGTCGCATCCTTCCATGGCCTGAACCATGGAATCCTTGTCCTGAAAATAGAAGGGCCTTGCGTTCATGCCAAGTCCAGACAAGGTTTTGGCTTTGTCCGGGGCATGCACACCCGCCACGACCTCTGCGTCCGTATCATGAAGTGCGGCCAGCAGTGCAGTTCCGATATTACCGGCTGCCCCGGCGATGAAAACTTTACTCATTTCATGCTCCCAAATGGTCAACCCCGCCTGGAAGCGGGGGTAGTCTCAAACAGTGTCTCAAACAGACCGACGAAGGCTACACCAAAAAAATGGAAAAGCCAAAAAAAGGCGGCCGGATTTCCCGGTGGAGATTCCGCCTATTTCGATCACCGGGGAAAAGAGTTGTTACGCGCCCACGTGAAGTCTGAACGCCTCAAGCGTATTGACCATCAACTGAGCGATGGTCATGGGACCGACACCTCCGGGAACCGGAGTGATGGCGTGGACCTTGTCCTTGAGACTTTCAAAATCGCAGTCGCCCGCAAGGCCTTCATCGGTGCGGTTGATACCGACATCAATGACGACCGCTCCTTCCTTGACCATGTCTGCGGTCACGAAATTGGGCGTGCCGATGGCGGCGAACACAAAGTCCGCCTCAAGGCATTCGGCCTTCAGATCAGCGGTGCGGGAATGGCACAGGGTGACGGTGGCATTGGCGCAGGGGCCGGATTGCGAGAGCATCATGGCCAGCGGTTTGCCGACGATGTTGGAGCGGCCAATGACAACGGCTTTCTTGCAGGCCGGGTCAAGGTTGTACCTTTTGAGCAGATTGATGACGCCAGCCGGGGTGCAGGGCTTGAAGCCGGGCAGGCCGAGGCTCATCTTGCCGACATTGACGGGATGGAATCCGTCCACGTCCTTTTCCGGGTCGATGAGATCGAGAATCTTCTGGCTGTCCAGACCTTCAGGGAGCGGGAGCTGTACCAGAATACCGTCCACATTCACGTCACGGTTCAGCTTTTGGATCAATCCTTCAAGTTCAAGCTGGGTCGTATTATCAAGCTTGTGCGGCATGGACTTGATGCCACAATCCTCACAGGCCCTCTCCTTGTTGCGAACATAGACCTGACTGGCCGGGTCTTCGCCCACCAACACGACAGCCAGACCGGGCTGGCGGCCATACTTGCCGGTAAGTTTGTCCAGTTCCTCTTTGATCTCGGTCCGAATGGTTGCCGCTGTTGCTTTGCCGTCCAGAAGAATCATGTCGTCCCCTTTTTTTGCCGTCGGGAAGCCGTGAGGTCCCGAAAATTCATTCGCGATGCGTTGGTTGCTTCCTAGATAAAAAGTCCACCAAATGCAACCCGTCGCTTTTTACGCCGCCCAAAATGAAAAAGGGCGTTCTTCTGAACTCCCAGACGGCTTGGCTACAAAAAAGTTTGGGAAGGAGGTCCGGGGGAAACCTTTTGAAAAAGGTTTCCCCCGGATACCAGAGGCATTTTTTCTAGTCTTTCTCGAAGAAACTACCGCCCAGAATGGGGCCGTAGTAGATGCCGTCATCGGCGAGGTCTTCTTCAATGCGCAGGAGCTGGTTGTATTTTTCCAGCCGGTCGGAGCGGCACAGGGAGCCGGTCTTGATCTGGCCTGCGTTGACTGCCACGGCCAGGTCGGCGATATAGTGGTCGCCTGTTTCGCCGGAGCGATGCGAGATGACGTTGGTGTAACCAGCGGTCTTGGCCAGCTCGATGGTATCAAGGGTCTCGGTGACGGTCCCGATCTGGTTGAGTTTGATCAGGATGGAGTTGCAGATCTCCTTGTCGATGCCCTCGGCCAGTATGTCGGGATTGGTGACGAAAATGTCGTCGCCGACAAGCTGGATATGGTCGCCCATTTTTTGAGTCTGGAGCGCAAAGCCGTCCCAGTCGGATTCGGCCAGTCCGTCCTCAATGGAGATGAGCGGGAATTTTTCGGTCAGATCGGTGTAGAAATCAACGAGTTCGGCGGCGGAAAGGATTTTGTTCTCACCGGCCAGAACGTATTTGCCGTCCTTGTAGAACTCGCTGGCTGCTGCGTCGATGGCATAGCCGATGTCCTTGCCCGGCTCGTAACCTGCGGCTTCGCAGGCGCGGGTGATGTACTGGAAGGCTTCCTCGTGGGATTTCAGGTTCGGGGCAAAGCCGCCTTCATCGCCGACGCTGGTGACATGGCCGTCCTTGGCAAGGATGGCTTTGAGCGAATGGAAGATTTCAGAACCCATGCGCAGGGCCTCGGCAAAGGTCTCCGCGCCAACGGGCAGGATCATGAATTCCTGAATATCCAGATTGTTGGGTGCGTGTTCGCCGCCGTTGATGATATTCATCATGGGGACGGGCAGGAGCTTGCCGTTGGTGCCGCCCAGATATTGATAGAGCGGCAGGCCCAGGAAACGGGCAGCGGCACGGGTGGCGGCCATGGATACGCCAAGCAGGGCATTTGCGCCCAGACGGTCCTTGTTCTCGGTGCCGTCGAGGTCGAGGAGCGCGTTGTCCAGAGAGACCTGACGCACGCAATCCATGCCGATGATGGCCCCGGCGATTTCGCCGCGCACGTTTTCCACGGCGGTCATGACGCCTTTGCCACCGTAGCGTTCCTCTTTGTCTCGCAGCTCAAGGGCTTCGCGGGAGCCTGTGGAAGCACCGGACGGGACGGCTGCCCGGCCCATGATGCCGGATTCCAGGAGGACTTCAACTTCAATGGTGGGATTGCCGCGAGAATCAAGGATTTCACGCGCCCAAACGCCGGTAATAGTACTCATGATCGACTCCTTCTATGATTGAAAACAATGATGGTCCAACAGGAATTACGGATACTAGACGATTTCCGTATGATTCTCAATTCCATATACTGACAGTTGAGGGCGTTGGCAGTTATTATTTACCATCCGGTACAAGGGAAACAGGGCACTCAGATTCGTGGCGGTGTCTGACCGTGGCACACCTATCCAAGCATCGCCTGTTCAACTATCCCCATTTTCATCAGTAAGTCATTTTCCAGAAGATTCTGTTCCGCTTTCATGGCCGAAACAATATTTCCATGCTCGTGCATGGTCTGCATCTTGTATTTATTTCCCAGGGCATTGCCTTCTTCCTGCATGGAAACCCGCGATGCCGCGCCCGTACGCTTTTTGTGCCGGATGGTGAGATGCCCCTGATAAACAGGAAACAGCCCCGCCTCGCACAGCCGCAGGTCATGCTCCAGATCATCATACTGCGATGGCGAAAGATGAATGGCGAAATCACCGGATTCGAGCAGTTTTTTTGTTCGGAAGAGATGACAGCATCCAGTGACCGAGGCGCAGGGGCGCAGGATATCGAACAACCCGGTGTCGAGACTCTGGATATGCAGGTCAGTGAGTTTGAACGGATTGGGCGCGGTGCGGGTCAGGTCAAGCGGGATCGCCTCGGGGTCAACAGACAGATGACTGTCCGCGCTCTGGATGAGCGACTGGTTGACGTGATCCACCACCTTGCAGCCCCAGACGCCTGCGTCCGGGTATTGGCGCACGGCAGAGCCGAATTTGAGGAGCCAGTCCTGGGGCAGCAGTATATCGTCGTCGAGATAGCAGATGAAATCATGTTTCTGAACGGCATCAAGGTTCATCAGCCAGTTCCTTGCGGCTGGTGCGCCGATGTTCACGGGCAGGGTGATGGCCGTGAACCGGTCTGGACCAAGGGCCATTTCAAAGCGGGATTGCCAGGAAGAGAGGATCTCGGCCGTGTTGTCGGTGGAACCGTTATCAAGAACGAAAACAGCCCCCCCGGACAGGTCGGATTCCATGAGCGAATGCAAGGTGGCATCCAGCTCGATCCCCTTGTTCCATGAGTAGAGAAGGATGGCCGTGGAGCCGGGCAAAGAATGGTGATCCGTGTCCCAGCCGGTGAGCAGGTCATGAACGCGCATGAGCAGGCTGCTGTTCCATGGGGTACGGGCCAAACCGTCGAGAAGCAGCAAATTGGCAGAGGCCTTGTCGCCTTCGTCCAACATGCACAGCCCGGCGCGAAAGGTGGAAAAGGCAGGGCCAAAGGTTTGGCCCACATGCTGTGAGAGGCGGGCCGAGTCGTGGTGCCTGTTTTGGAAAAGATCTATACGGGCTTTGACATTGACCATGAGCGGTTTGATTCCGGCTGGTGTGTCAAACTCCATCATGGAGACAACCCAGTCCGGGTCATTGTCGATGAGGCCCATGGTAACGGCCTGCTCGCGCCAGAACAGGTTGTCCGGTTTCCTGGCCGCTGATTGCTCGATGAAATATTTGGTTTTGGAAAAATCGCGTTGGGTCAGAAGCCGCTCGAAATAGCTGGTGTTGTCCGGTTTGCGCCAATTGGCGGCCAGTGCGGTCAGGGCGGCCAGTGTGTCCCGATGCAGGATGGTACGCACGCTTTCATGGGAGATCAGTTCGGTGGCCATCTCGCCGTCCAGAGGGTTCTCGCCCAGAGCGGTCTGGAGGGCATCGATTGCGACGGGCGTCAGGGTCGGGTTGCCGGAGCGCAGACACCAGCCAGCGATATCAAGCAGGTGGAGCTTGCCGGTGAAGCCCAGGCGCAACTTGGCCTTGAGTTCCTCCGGCAGAGTCAGCCAGAAGTCGGTCAACGAACTAATGCTGGCATTGTCCATATGGCTGTTCCTCAGGTTGCATCCCTTTGGCCGTGTCTTCCACCGGAAGTTCTTCACGGAGGGTTTCGCCCATGTAGACGCGCATCAGGTTCCTGCCCTTGGCTTCCTGTGTCATCAGTGTCCGCACAACCGTTCGGCCCACGCAGCCCATGTTGAACCGGGCGGCAGGGTCATCGGCGAGAATGCGCATTTTATCGGCAATGCATCCGGCATCTTCGTTATCGCACAGATACCCGTTGAGACCGTCCCTGACCACTTCGGGGATGCCGCCCACGCGAGAGCAGATGGCTGGCAGGCCAAAGTCGAACCCTTCGAGCAATGCGTTTGGCAGGCTCTCCTTGCGGGACGGGACAATCAGGATATCGGAAAAGCGCAATTCCTCAAGGACCTGTTCGTGTGGGATATCACCGGTAACGCGCAGCCGTTCCCGCACGGTGGGCGTGAGGTGGTTTTCAAGCCTGCTTAGGTCCTTTTCCGAAATCCCTACGCCGACAAATTCCATGTCGCGGAAATTCCCGGTCTCGCAAAACCGGGCGGCGGCTTGCAGGAAGATGTCAAACCCCTTGATCTCGGCTGAGTTGCCCACATAGACAAAACGCACCCCGCGCTTCTTGCGCGGTTTGGGCGGACCTAAATCAGGGCCGCAATATGCGTTGTAAACGACATTCAAACGGCTTTTCATGACCCTGTATTTTTTCAGCACCTCGGCGCATTGCATGGAATTGGTGATGACGCCGTTTGCTATGGCGGTCCAGAGAAAGAAGAGATCATTGGGCCGGGAAATGACACCCCGATTGATGAACAGCTTGAATCTCGCACCCATGAGCCGGGCCAGCACGCCCATCTTGTATGCCCGGTTGTGGAAGGAATGGACCACGTCAATACTCTTTTCCCGGATCAGGTTTTTCAGGAACGAGCCTGCGTGGAAGTAATCACTGAACCGGTCGAATTTGATGACCTCGACATTAAGATCGTCAAGCTCCCCGATAATGGGCGAATCCTTGGAGAGCAATGCATAGGTTTTGATGCCCATGGAGGACATGGCCGAGACATTGTTGATCAACTGCCTGCTGCCGCCGGACAGCTTCACCGAATCCGTGGCGTAGAGCACGCTCCTGATTTCCGTCCGCTTGGGAAGGAATTTGAAAAAGACTCGTGCGGTCGGGTCGGAGCCGTACATCTTCAGTCGGTTTTGAATCCATTGGCCATCCTTGGGCCTGCCGACACCGATCCGATTCAACCGGAAGGGATTGGTTCCTTTGCTGTTGACGAAACGCTCCAGAGAAAAGGCTCCCACGTATCCGGCTTTTTTGAGTTCCGCCTCGGCATCTTGGCAGAACTGACCCCACGGCCAGCAGAAAAGCTGTTCATCAAAGCCGTTCAGTTCGCGGATACGCTCAAGGCTTTTCCTGAAATCGCGGCGGCAGAATTCAAGTCGTTCCCTTGTGGGGCGCAGGGTGAATTTCGGGTCGGTCCCGCCGTTCAAGGTCGGCCAGAATCCGTTGTAGACGTATGCGCTGAAGACCTTGAAGACCGGCCATTTTGGGTCGAATCCGGGATAGATGGTCCAGGCTCCCCAGTGGGCGTTTTCATCGCCCATCTTCCAATCAGCCTTGAATGTGCGAAAGGCCCCCTGATGGCTGCAACCATGGGAAAAGACTTCCATGCCCTTGCCCAGCATGGCCTTGATCTCACTCTCGTTGATGAACTGCGAAAAATCGCCATCCCTGTGGGCGGATTTGAAGCATTCACTCATGGTGTGCAGTTCTGGAGCATTGTTCAGGGAACGAACCTTACCGGGAACCGTAAAATCGGTGAGCGCGAAAAAGGTGCCGGTCATGCCGCGCCTTTCCAGTTCGGGAACCACGGCCAGCCAGTTGCTGATATGCCCGTCATCAAAGGTCAGGACCACTGACTTGCGCGGGGCTTTCATCTTACCGCGCACCACGGACAGGAGTTCGCGGGAAGAAATAGTACGATAGCCTGCGTCGGCAATGGCGTCCAGATGCTCCCGGAAACGTTCCGGGGAATGGCCGTCAACGTCAGAGACATTATGGTAACAAAGCACAGGTATGGATGTTCGAATCATTTTTTTTCTCACAGGTATAAGGCACTCCCGTGGTACCAGAAGCACTTCCATTGAGCAAGAAATGGAGTCTGACTCGTTAACCCCCTGCCTGCTTCTGATCGGGAATAAAAATTATGAGCGACAAGTTGCCTTGAGGGGACATCCCCCTGCGAGACAGGCCGAATAAATCGATCTCAATTCCGGCATTCTGCCAAGAAGGAAAGGCCTTCAAAAAAGCAGGCAAAACCAGCTTGACATCGTTTTAAAAATGGAGAAAATCGATTGAATCCGTGAATACCTTGAAAAGATTTCAACTTACCGTTAATAGAGAGGATTATGTCGGCCAGAACAGTGCTCTTTATCGCGGAACCGCAGTCCGTCACCGCTATTTTCCCCGCTCTCAAAGAGGCCGGCCTTCAGGCAGGGTTGGCGGATAATATCACTGGCGCACTGGGTTTCATCAAAAAATCCGATCCGTGTCTTGTTTTTTGTCGTCCCACACTTCAGGGATTTGATGCCAAGGCTCTGCTTGAGCAGGCGCAGACCATCGAAGGATTCCCGCCCGTGGTGATTTTTACTGCCTCCGGCAATGCGGAGCAGGCCATGGAATACCTTGATCTCGGTGCACGGGATTACTGGATCGAACCGCTGGTCTGGGACAAGATCAAGCTCGTGCTGCCTGATGTTAAGCCGGAACCCGACCCAGAACCGGAGCCGAAGGCAAAGCCCGCCAAGCCGTCAGCTCCCGCCGTTTCCAACGCGCCCGGAAAATTTCAGATCATTGGCCGACACGAGGCCGTGTTGCGGGTGCTGGCACTCGCCAGACAGGTGGCGAAATCCAAGGCCACCGTCCTTATCTCCGGCGAATCAGGCACCGGCAAGGAACTGTTTGCCCGGTATCTGCACCACAATTCCGACCGGGGCGACAAGGCGTTTGTGGCCATCAACTGCGCTGCTTTGCCCGAGCATCTGCTGGAATCCGAACTATTTGGTCATGAGAAGGGCGCGTTCACCGGAGCCATCAGTCGCAAGCTTGGCAAGTTTGAGCTGGCCGATGGCGGCACCATGCTCCTTGACGAAATCACCGAGATGGACCCGGGCCTTCAGGCCAAGCTGCTGCGCGTGCTTCAGGAATCGGAATTCGACCGCGTGGGCGGTGTGGAGACCGTCAATGTGGATGTGCGTGTACTCGCCACCACCAACCGTGACATCGAAGGCGCGGTGGCGGAAGGAAAATTCAGGCAGGATTTGTTTTACCGGCTCAATGTCATCCCGCTCAAGCTTCCTTCATTGAAAGATCGCGGCGATGATATCCTCACCCTGGCCGAATATTTTACGGGCAAATTTACTGCCACCTACGGATTGGGTCGGCTCGTCTTTACCGAAGACGCAAAAAAATGGCTCATGAATTACGAGTGGCCGGGTAATGTGCGCGAATTGCAGAACCTCATGGAACGTGCTGTGCTTCTGGCCGGGCAAGGTCCGATCCAGCCACGCCACTTCCTCATGGGCGACGAGCAATGGATTCCCGACGATCTTTCCGGCATTGATGCGGACCAGAAAGCGATCAACGATGCCGGTCCGCCCTCGACCCCCGGTGAAGCCCTCTCGGTCATGCCCATTCACGAGATGGAAAAACGGCTTATCCTCAAGAGCCTGGAAGAAACCACCGGCAACCGGACCCGTGCCGCAGACCTGCTGGGAATTTCCGTTCGGACGCTCAGGAACAAGCTCAACGAATACAAAAAGCAGGGTGTCGAAGTCTGATTTTCTGTCCGGATACCGGACATGAAAAAGGCCGCCCCTTAGATAAAGGGCGGCC
>JAFLJW010000138.1 GCA_022712815.1 Pseudodesulfovibrio sp.
AGTTCACCTTTGCCAAGGCGGGATTTTCGAAGATGGTGTAAACTCTCTCTTCTCGACGCAAAAAGGCCGCCCGGATTCTTCCGGGCGGCCTTTCACATTCGTTATATCTTGACTGGAGCTACTTGAATCTCGGCGGCCCCAATACAATCATCTCGGCAATGGTATGGTCCACCTTTGGGAACTGCCTTAAATTCTTGCCCACGAACTGCATCTCCAGCATGACCAGATCCTTGTACATGGGGGTGCGGTCCACTACCGGGACTTGTTTGTCGTCGGCTTCCAAAGTCTCGGTCAGCTCCTGACAGCGGTAGCAGCCGGGGAACTGAACCTGCTGGCCGTTGGGCTTGATCAGCATGTTCGGCACACCGTGCATGCGACAGATCATCAGGCGGTGCTTGTACAGTCCGCAGATGCCCTGCTTCTGGTCCTCAAGATTGAGCGGACACATGACATGCGGTCTCTCGCCACGGGCCAGAGCCTCCTGCGCCTGATCGACATACGCCTGCGCCTTGACCGTGATCTCTTCCAGGCGGTCCGCGGGAAGCTCATTCAAGCCCTCCCACAGGTAGGCCCATTCCACGTAGGTATGGTGCTGAAAAAAACTCAGGCAACAGTTGTCATGGCAGCCGTCGCAGGTCATGTCCATGACGTCTGCGGCCTCGCCGTATCGGGCGACCATTTTGTCGTATATGGAGGCCAGCTTGCGATAAGCACCCTTGGGAGTCAGTTTCTTCATGAAATATCTATGCGCTCAAGTATCTGTTTCACACATTCTTCCGGCGTGTTTTTGTCGGTGCTGACAACAATGTCGGCGGCGGCACGGTACAGTGGCTGCCGTTCGTTGTAAAGATCACGCATGGTCGTGCCGGGCGCGATTGCCAATCCGCGGTTCTCGCCATTACCCACCCGCTTGATGAACGTGGGCTCATCAATATCCAGCAAAACCACCAGACCGAGCTTCTTGAGTTGCTCCATGGCTGCCTTGCCATAGATGACGCTGCCACCGGTGGAAATAACCGTACGGGTCAGGTTCAACTTACTGACGAGATGCTCCTCGATATGCAGAAACTCATCAAGCCCGTAGGTGTCCATGATCTGCTGTAGCGAGATGGAATAGTAGGATTCAAGGTAGCGGTCAGTGTCGAGCTGACCCCATTCCAGTTGCCGGGCCAACAGTTCGCCAAGGGTGGATTTGCCCGCCCCGGCCATGCCGACCAAAGTGACGCACGGCAACTGAATCTCGTCACGTTCCAAGGGAGTATAGACCATGGACCGATCAGCTCCTGACCAGAACGGCCCGGTCCTCGCCGTCACGCTCGGTAACCAGGACATTGACATGCTCATCGCCCACGGTATCCACCCGCTTGCCCACATAATCGGCCTGAATGGGCAGTTCACGATGACCACGATCCACCAGCACCAACAGCTCCATACGCTTGGGTCTGCCGTAATCGAGAACCGCCTCAAGTGCGGCCCGGATGGTTCGTCCCGAATAAAGGACATCATCCACCAGCACGATGGACTTTGACTCGACATCAAAACCGATCTCGGAACAATTGATGGTGGGCGTGAGTTCCAGATTGGTGGTCCAGTCGTCGCGGTAAAGATTTATATCGAGCTTGCCCAGCGGGACCTTGCGGCCCAACCGCTCATCGAGCAGTTTTTTCAACCGTTCGGCCAGGTCCGCGCCGCGCCGCTGGATACCTATGATGGCGAGATTATCGTCGTCCCCCCTGCGCTCGTATACTTCAAAAGCCAGACGCTCAAGGGTCCTGCTCATTTCCTTCTCATTCAATATGGTGCCGCATTCTTTCATTTTGACAGCCTCGCATGCACTTTTGGCGTTTTTGCAAGTTATGGAATTATCCCATCCCCCAAGAGGGGTCAACAGCGGACAGGGAGAATATGAACTTTTCGATTTGACAAAGAGTACTATTGGTCTTACCTATTCTTTTCCCGACCAATCCATAGGAGGCAACTATAATGTTTGAAGTCACAGAGGCTGCACAGAAACAGCTTGAAGGATATTTTCAAGAGAAAGACAAATCCCCGGTCCGCATTTACCTTGCGTCCGGCGGCTGAGCAGGTCCGCGCCTGACACTGGCTCTGGATGAGCCTAACGACAAAGACGCTACTTTCGAGACCGCAGGTTTCACCTTCCTGATCGACAAGGAACTGCAAACCCAGACCGGCAAAGTGAAGATAGACATGACCTATTATGGTTTTGTCGTCGAATCCGAGAATCCTGTCGCTGGCAGCGGCAGCGGCGGCAGTTGCAGCTCCGGCAGTTGCAGCACCGATAGCGACTCCGGCGGATGCAGCTCCGGCGGATGCTCCTGCTAAGTCCACTACTCAGATCATCTGAAAGCGGCGTCTTGAACGAGACGCCGCTTTTTTTTGGCCCATCCCTAGACAATCAGCAATTACTGCTTAGATTAAATCAATACCACCAAACCGTAATCCTGGAGAAACCATGATCAACATCACCGAATCTGCAAAGCAGGAACTGACCACATATTTTGAAGGCAAAGACAAAGCACCGCTCCGTATCCATCTGGCCGATGGCGGATGCTCCGGCATGAGGCTGTCCATAGCCCTTGACGAACTCCGCGATGGCGACAAATCCTTTGAGAGCGAAGGTTTCACCTTTGTCATCCAGCCTGAACTGGCCGAACAAACCGGCAAAGTGACCATCGACATGACTCAATACGGATTTTCCATCGACTCCGAAAACATGGTCGGCAGCGGCGGCGGGTGCAGCTGCGCCTCCAACGGCGGCTGCGGGAGTGGTTGCGGATAATGGCTCGATTGCTTCGTTGTGAAGAGGAATCAAAACCCTCACGTAGAAGACTACGCTTCGGTCTTTGATTCCTCTTCACGCCTCGCACTCAAACCATTCTCCACAACCACTCGTGAGGAAGTAAGCAAGTAAGAAGGGTTGCTTAGGCTGGCTGTCTATTGCAAAAGAATCAAAACCCTCACGTAGAAGACTACGCTTCGGTCTTTGATTCCTTTTCACGCCTCGCACTCAAACCATTCTCCACAACCACTCGTGGAAGAGTAAGCACAGAATAACCCAAAGGCCCGTTATTAGCGGGCCTTCTCATTTTAACAAGTCTGTTCTGTCCAGCAGTACGCCTTCCTGCCAACCACGACCTGCGCGACTGCGCCTACAAAAAGCTTTGTAAAAGGAAGGGGTTGGGGTCTGGGGAAGGGGAGGAAAAAAAAGGGCGATGCGCTTGGCACCGCCCACTTAACTAGGACCGCAACCCCGGAGAACCGGGTTATTCGTAAGTTCGTTCGTCTACAAGTTTGGGTGCGCATTGCGGAATGGTGCCGGGTGCAACGATCTCGACAATAGGCTTGAGCTTCATTATCTCCTGAAAATCGACAGCAAACTGTCCGGTGTCCACTTCTTCGGATGTTTCGAGCAATATAACGAGCAAATCTCGTCCTTCAGGATTCTTGATCCGAATCTGCCAGGAGGTGACCTGCGGGTATTTCTGGAGAACATTGCAGGCCTGTGACGGATAAATGAACTGTCCCTTGACCTTGGCGGTATCATCGGCGCGGCCTTTCCAGCCAGTGAGTTTGCGGGCTGTTCTGCCGCATTCGCACATGGTGGCGTCAATGGCCGACAGATCCCCGGTGGCGAGCCGCACCAACGGGTAATCCTTGAAAAACGGGGTGACGATCACTTCGCCAGTCTCGCCATCTGGCAATGGCAATCCGGTCGCGGGATCACAAATCTCCACATGACGGAAATTGGACAGGTGCATACCGCCAAGGTGCATGCATTCATAGGCAATGCACCCGACATCCGCAGTGCCGTATCCCTGACGCATGGTCAGGCCGAACATGTCCTCGACTTCCTGGCGCAACCCTTCAGGCAGCGGCTCGGCGGCCACATAAGCCTTCTCAAGCTTGAAATCATTCTGGAGATCATACCCGGCGGCAATGGCCCTGTCGCCGATGACCTTCAGATAGCTTGCCATGCCCACGAACCCGTTGACAGGTAATTGCGTCATGAACTCGATCTGCTTTGCCGTATTGCCCGGTCCGGCTGGAATTGTCGCGCAGCCAATGTCCCGGAGCGGCTCTTCAAACATCAGTCCGGCAGGGGTCATGTGATAGGAAAAAGTCATCTGCACCAGATCATCTGGCCTAAATCCGGCAGCAAAAAAGCCCTCGGACCACGCCCAGTAGTCAGGCTCGGTCCCTTCAGGGTCAAAAATCGGACCCGGTGACTGGTAAATACGCCCAAGCTGACCCGGCTCGCAGTTCAGGAACCACCCGATTCCATGCTCCGCCTGCCAAGCAATGATATCCTTCTTGCGCAACGGCGGAATCTTGCTGTAATCAGCAAAACCCTTGAAATCACGGGCATTGGCACCCAGCTCTTTCAACCGCGTCTGGAACTCGCCAGAAGACTCCTCAGCCTCCAGCAACACTTCCTTCACCGCCTTCCACTTGCGTTTCAGACGCTTCTCACGCGGTTCAGTCTCATATTCGTGGTAGTACATAGCATTTGCCTCCGGCGGCCAGAGAACCTTTTGAAAAAGGTTCTCTGGACTCTCCAAAACTTTTTGTAGCCACACCGCCTGTAAGTCCATGCGAATACGCATATTAAATTGGCGGCGTGGAGGCCCGAACTAATTCAAAATCACTGCTTCTGTATGATACATTTCAAAAAAGCTCTACCAGAACCCACACTTGCCATCAAGGTGATTAGAATACTTCGAGAGCCAGGCGCGAAGGGGAACGCAAGACCGAAACGTATTCCTATACGTGATGATTTGCGTTTTCACCCGCAAGGACGCAATCGGCCTCAATTTATCTTCCCTCCAAACATCCTCCCCCCATCCTTTCTTCCACCTCTTCGCAGGCTGTTCAGAGTGGTTCGAGTGCTAGGCGCGGATGGAAACACAAGACCGAAGCGTATTCTTATACGTGAGGGTTTGTGTTTTCATCCGCAACGACGCAATCGGGCCGCTCTGAACAGCCTGCTGCTAGCCGAGCCAGCGTTTGCGGCGGCGGTAATGTTTTACATCGCAGTAGCTTCGTTTGTCCCCGGTGTGGCCCATGCCCAGATAGAATTCCTGAACATCGGGGTTGTTAAGCAGGTCTTCGGCTTTGCCTTCCATGACCACGCGACCGTTTTCCATGATATAGCCTTGCTTGGCGACAGACAAAGCAGCGCGGGCATTCTGCTCGACGAGCAGGATAGTGACGCCTTCATCTGCGTTGATTTTTTTGATGATCTCGAAAATCTCTTCGACAAGCAGCGGAGCGAGGCCGAGAGATGGCTCATCAAGGAGCAGCAGTTCAGGTTTGGCCATGATGGCGCGACCAATGGCGCACATCTGCTGCTCACCGCCGGACATGTAACCGGCCAGTTGTTTGCGCCGTTCCCGCAGGCGGGGAAAGTAGCTGTAGACTTTTTCCATGGACTCGGGGATTTCCGAGCGTGGACGGGTGAACGCGCCGCACTTGAGGTTTTCCTCGACAGTGAGGTCCTCGAAAATTCGCCGCCCTTCCATGACCTGAAAGATGCCTTTGCGCACGATTTTTTCCGGGATGATGCCCTGAATAGGTTCGTCCTGATAGAGAATGACTCCATCGGTGACCTCGCCGTCTTCGGTTTCGAGCAGGCCGGATATGGCTTTGAGCGTGGTGGACTTGCCCGCGCCATTGGCACCCAAAAGAGCGGTAATCTCGCCTTTGGGACAGGACAGAGACAACCCTTTCAGGACAAGAACAACATCGTTATACACGACTTCCAGATTTTCAACTTTCAAAATTTCGTTCAAGATGCCTCCGGCGGCTCAAGAACCTTTCGGGAAAGGTTCTTGAGAATCTCCAAAGCTTTTTGTAGCTACACCGCCTGTCAGTGCTGTCGTCAATGACAACTGGCGATGGCGGCGTAGTTGGCTCTTCAAAACTTGTTATTATATCCGTTTTTGCGAAACGTCCTGCAAAACAGCTTACTTGATGCACACGTGCGCCACTCT
>JAFLJW010000390.1 GCA_022712815.1 Pseudodesulfovibrio sp.
CTAGGTTTACATCCCCCATATATTCCCCGGCAGCATCTTTGAGTATGCCTTGCATTTCCTTTAAGCTTGTCTTGTCTGTGACAGCTTCCCAGATAGCTTGAGACATGGGTGTGAATTTGGCTGGCGGCAATGCCTTTTTCAATTCGGACTTGAAGTTTCCGAACCGTTTTCTTTCTTCCCATATTTTCAGAAGGTTGCCATTTTTGATGTATCCGAAAAAGAATGCGTTGAAAATAGGGTCATTCTTGACCACGGCTTTACGCATGAAAGAAGCTGCATCCATGATTTCATTTTCACAGTCTTCATAATTGGCGGGATTATCCGTGGGTGACACTCCGTCTATTTCTGCTCGAAAGTTCTCAATTAGGTTGTGCTCTTCAAGGAAAGCCATACTGTCCGTGAAGGACAGTATGTACGGGGTGGGCGGTGGAATAAGCGGGGCTTCATAAGTGTTTTCAATATATTGGTCGGCAGCAGCTATGCCTCGCACAAGGATCGCTCCGACAATAGCTGCAGCAATTCCAGCAGCAGGATTTACTGTAGTGGCCAAGGCTACCGCCTTGTCTAGATTTTTTTTATTGGCAAATTTATTCAGTGTTTTTACCATTTCTGTCTGGTTCATATATTTCCCCCTGTATAAGGATTATTTCGTCGGGGTGGACAAAATTGCTTCAGCAACTTTTTTGAGTTTTTCCACTGTCTGGTCGGTGAACATGCCTACCAAAGCACCGATAGCAGTATAAAAGACTATACTTGATCCTTTTCCTATGTCGTCGGGTGTGGGGTGACCCATCCCTGCCCTGACAACGAGGAAAAAGATCAAAGCCAAAATTGCACCACTGAATGGCCTGAGGGTATATTTGATTACCTCTGTCTTTTTAAGGTCGCCCTTTGTTATATGGTAATAGAAGGATCGGATTGAGTGTATGAGTCCACCAAATGCACCGCTGGCAAATACGGCGATGATCGCGAGTGAGTCAGGTATGACCACGAGCTTGGAATCGCCCACAGTGATTAGTTTTGCTGAGAACATTGATTTTGAGCCAATGGTATCCACTATATTACCTGTGATGACATCCGGTAAGACCTTTCCGATTGCATCCTGTATCGCCGCCCAGGTGAAAAGAAGTGCGGCGGTAAGGACGATTGAAAGGATGATGAAATAGGCAACCAGAGATACGATTGTACTCATGCTCGGAGTTTCGTCCAATGAAGTCGTTGGATTTGCTATTTGGTTGTTTTCTTCAGGCATGCGTCAACTCCCGGCCACTTTGTTTTTGGAAGTTTCTGGCGTGGCGGCGTCAAGCCATGCGAAGTATTCTTCAGTAGCTTTGGTTCCGCTATTTATGAGGTCCTGAATAGTTTGTTTGTTGAGATCAAAGTCGGTAGTTGATACGCCGAGGGCGTCAATGGAAACGGTTCTATGCCAATCGTTAGTATGCAGATGAGATTTGTTCGCCATGTCATTCATGAAGCCGACAAGAGCTGCGATGTAGTCGGGCAGACTGTCGATACTCAAAGGGGGCATCTTCTCCCTGTGTTTGAGAGCTGCTATTTTATCTCTGGTGTCCACTCGAAAGCCCAATGTTTCTTTGTTGAATATCTGTCCATCCCATTTGAGGGATGGGTAATTGGCAGGGTCGTAGAGGTTTGGATCACCCGGAGTCGAGAGGTATGAAGGCTTGTCATACAGATCGAGAGGATAATTCCAGGTAACGCCTCCGTCGACGAGTCTGTCCCCGTTTGTACCGAGGTATGATGTGAAAAAGAGTGGAATGCTCATGGAGATTCTGACGGCCTCCCAGATCTTCTTGTCGGGTGTGCTTTCCGCATCGTATATTTCTGGAATTTGTCGGGTGAGATTGGACCCGACCACAGTCAGTTCTTTGAATGTTTCTGGATTATCAACAGCCATGGTTTTCAATTGTGCAAAGGTGAGGTCTGGGGTTTTTGTAAGGTCATTTATACAATCTTTCATCCAATCGCTAAAGGCGTCTCCCTTGAGCCAGCCGTATTCATTCAACAGCCGAGTCGTATCCCTAAGGACTCCCCAAGAGTCATCCATGAATTTTCGGAAATTAGTTCCGCCGACAATATTCTCGACATCATCCCACTTGGCTCCCAAGGCAACGAGCGTGGCGGTGATTGCTCCGGCAGAAGTTCCTGCAACTCTGCGAATCCCGGGCATAACATTGTGTTCAGGGCTTTCCAGAATTTTGAGAGCCCCGGCATAAGCAATGCCTTTAACTCCACCGCCTTCAAACACCAGATTGACGAATTGTGACATTTTCTCTCCATAGCTGACGAGTAATGTGATCCCAAAGTCGATACGGCATAAAGTATAGTTTTAGGTATTATCTTTCATGGGGGCATAGGGAAGTCAATATGTTTTCCCGCGAGGTCAAAGGACGAATGGATGGGGCGCTCTTCAGGGGTGAACGTTTCGGGTCGCCACGTCCTCTCCTTCGCAATGATTGGAATCAATATCCCTTAATCTGCATGAAGTTCAGAGAATGTATGATTGAATTCTTGACGGATTGGCTTGGAAAAATCAAACTCCCCTGACAAATAATACTGTCACGAAAGGAGATCAGAATAGATGTTTACACGTGCCATTACCCGCCGCCCATCGCAAGAAATGGTGGACGGCATCACAACCGCCGGTCTGGGGAAGCCCGATTACGAGCTGGCCCTCAAGCAACACGCCGCCTATTGTCAGACACTGACAGGTCTCGGCCTTGACGTCACTATACTGGACCCGGAGCCGGGATACCCGGATTGCTGTTTTGTCGAAGACACCGCGGTGGTTTGCGAGCATGTGGCAATCATCGCCTCACTTGGTGCAGCCTCACGACGGGGAGAGCAGAAAACCATCGAACCGGTCCTTGCTCAGCACAAACCCATCGAGCGAGTGCAGGCTCCCGCATCTTTTGAGGGCGGGGATGTACTTCAGGTGGACGATACCTTTTTCATCGGGCTGTCCGAGCGCACCAACAAGGCCGGGGCCGAATCTTTGGGCGCGACAGTGGCAAAGCATGGATACGCCTGGAAGGCAATCAAGTGCGGGCCGAGCCTCCATTTCAAGACGGATGTCAACTATGTGGGAGACGGAGTGCTTCTTGTTTCGCCATACTTCAAGGATTCCCCTGAGTTGGCCGGATTTGAGCGCATAGTGGTGGAAGATGATGAGGCGTATGCCCGCAATTGTCTGTTCGTGAACGGCACGATCATTGTGCCGGATGGTTTTCCTGAGACTTTGGCGAAGATCAAGGCACTTGGCAGGCCGTTTGTAGTGCTTGATGTTTCGGAATATCGAAAACTGGACGGTGGGTTAACCTGTCTTTCTCTTCGGTTTTAGTCGTTGAAAAATAAAAAAGACCGGGCAGATTTTTTGCCCGGTCTTTTTTTGTTTTTCAGGTTATTGCGTGAGGAGACCTTTCAGGAAACCGCCGAGTTCTTTTTTGGTATCTGTTGAGCCGGATTCTTTTGCTCCGCCACCAAGGATGTTCTTGCGCAGATTGTCTTCCAACTTTTTGGTGCCGTCCTTGAAGGTCCCTTTGAGCAGGACCTCGGCCATGGCCTTGCCGTCCAGCCCGATATTCGGGTTGTCCAGAGCTCCTTCTACCTTGATGGGCAGTGGTAATCCTTTCAGGTCTTCCAGCGAGGTGCCGTCCTGACCTTTGAGAGTGCCGACCACGGTGACAACGGCAGTGTAGTCCACGGAGTTCTTGGGCAGGTCTGCCCAACCCTTGCCGGTGACACGCAGGAGCGGAGACTTCATGAACAGGTCATTGTTGGTGATGTGGCCGTTTTCCATGACTGCACTGCCAAGCAGTTCGGCAAAGTCGGTTTTTTCCGGTTCAGCCGGGCTGGTTGGTTTGCCCTTGAGCTTGTTGAATGTGTCGCGCAGCATCTTGGCAACGTTTACGCCGTTGACGGCCCCGTCAGTGAAGGCAAAGGACGCGGTTCCGGTCAGGCTTTTCTTGATGTTGTCAGGTGTCAGCCCGGAACCGTGAATATTGTACTTGACCAAGGTTGAGCCATGCAGGGGGTCCTTTCCGGTCAGGTCCTTGAGCAGTGGCCCGACCTGTACCCCCTTGAGAGTGGCGATTTCTTTCCACGTGGCGATCTTCGGATTGGCATCAAGCACGCCTTGACCTGTCAGGACCCCTTCATACAGCATGGCGGAGAAAGGCTTGGTGGTGATGATACCGTTTTTGGCTCGCACCTCGCACAGAATTTCCGAGATATGCAGATTCATGGCCTTGACCTTGCCGATGGTCAGTTTGCCGGTCAGGTCGAGAGTCTTTAGTGCGCTCAGGTCCGGTTCCTGAGCTGGTCCGGTGTTTGCTCCGGTCTGGGCAGGTTTGGAATCGTTGCCCTTGGAGTCCGCTGCCGGCGGCAGGTATCGGTCCACGTCGATATCATCCACCTTGAGCACAAAGGCGATGACTGGTTTGTTGAAGTTCCTGACGGAGCCGGTGCCTTCGATGGTGGTGTCGTCCAGCTTGAAGGTCAGCTTTTCCAGCGAGGCAGAGTCGGCGGTTCCGTAATATTTGATGTCCGCAGACATCTTTTCCAGAACTTTGGGGTCTGCCGTGACCGGCGGTTCCATGCCTATCTGCGCCATCAGTTTGCGCAGGCTTGTTTCGGCCAGCTTAAGCTCTCCGGAAAAGTCGAGTTTGTCGTCTTTGCTTTTGGCAAAAAATATCCCGGTGATTTTCATGCCGAGCGCATCGAGTGCCATCTCATCTATTTCAAAGGTTCCGGCATTGAGGTCGAACAGGGCGTAGCCTGTCAATTCGGGGCGGGTGTCGATTTTCGGACCACCGAGTTTGAGATCAAAGGTCAGCTTGAAGGGAAAGCGGACCTTGTCGCCCATTGCGCCGATTTTAAGATTGAGGTTGCTCAGGGATGTCTTTTCCCCGGCCTGCTGATCGTCAAAAATCACATTGGCGTTGGTGATTTCAATGCCGTCCACGGACAACGCTTCAATTTTGCTCCCGCCGCTTTCGCTCTTCTCTTCTGGTTCGGATGCTTTTGGCTGGTCTGTCTTTGCTTTGGTCAGGTCGTCCCAGTTGGTTACTCCCTTACTGTTCTTGGCGAGATTGAGGGTAAAACCATCAAGGACAATGGTGCCGATGGCGATTTCGCCTGAGAGCAGGGGCAGGATCTGGATGGAGGCCTCTGCCTTGTTGATGCGGACCATCTCGTCCGGGGCGAACCCTCTGGCATTACCAAGGGCCATGGGGCCGACTTCAAGTCCCAGCCAGGGGAAGAAATTGAAGCTGATATCGCCCTCGAACTTGAGTTCTCGCCCGGTCTCACCCTTCACTGCCTGGGCGATTTCTTCCTTGTACTCATTGGGATCGACCGTGAGTACGAGAATGATGGCCGCCAGGATGAAAACGGTGGCGAATATTCCGGCTGCGATCAATCCTATTTTTACTGATTTGTTCATGTTGTGCTCCTTATAGAGGTCAAATTGCTCTATCTTGGAGGCTATCATGCCCTGCAAAGAGTGCCTAGAAAAGATATAAGGTTCTAACGGCAAGACGTTTTCTATCGCATGGAAAGCCCCTTGATCAGGCCAAAGCACCCGGCAAGCATCATGTCACCGCCCGGTGCCGGGAAGGAGACATCATAGCCGTCGAGCATGGTCCGGCGCGGACCGAGTACGTGGGTGGGGCCAAAGCCGTTGGCCTCGGCAGGCAAGGTGTTGGTCAGGCAGCCATGGCCTCTGTTCTCGAAAACCTGCTCAAAACTGAGGCATCCGCAGCGGAATTGCTCAAGATCGGACCAGAGCTTTTCGCCGTCAACCCAGCCGGTGTGGTGCTCGTAGACACCGTGAATGACTCCCTTGAAAAGCAGAAAGGCGACGAGGTGGGAATTGCCGATATTGACCAGTGTGATGCCGGTTTCATGACTTTGTTTTTCTATTTCGTCCACGAAGAGCGCACCGAGTACGGCGGCTGCTCCGGTGTCGGTCACGACGCCGCCGCTGATATCTTCCTGAAGGTCCTTGAGTCGGGTCAGCATGGTTGGAGGGGTATCGTAGATCAATGATTCCGGGTGGCCTCCGCCTTCATTCAGAAAGGATTGCCAGAGCTTGAAGCGTCCACGGCGGTTGGACTGGCCGGGATGAAAACCATGGTCCTGAGCACAGGCGGCAATGGCGTCCGGCCATGGGAGTTCGGCTGCGGTCAGGAAATTGCGCCACCATGTTTCGTCGAAATCGGTCAGCCGGACAGGCGTAAATCCACTTGGGCAGGTGTCGGTGATTTCGATGCCCATGTCAGTGACGCGGGTCAGGTCGTCGGCCATGGTGTAGGCTGCACTTTTCTGGGCCGCCACTTTTAATCCGGCTTGCAGATGGGCACGGATGAACCGGGTCACGCCGCCGCCCATGTTGCGATCATGCAGCCAGATATCCTTGCCCTGCAAACGCAGTCCTTCCATTCGCTTGCCTATCTGCAAGGCAGGAGCGGGCAACACGAACTTGGGGCAGTTTTCGATTTCGATATCAGGTGAGTAGAGCAGCACATCCTGAGTGCCGCTTCCAATATCCAAGCATAGTATTGTTTTACCCAAAATTATCTCCTTTGATTTGGAATATGAATAGTACATCGGCCTCCCTCTTTCGACAAGATGCAATACTTTGCCTCCGGGTTGACACCACTGTGAGGCAAAGTATTGTGGCCGCCATGACGATATTAATCCTCTCTGTCCTTGTTGCTTTTGTAATACTTTGGCCGCTGTTGCGGTATGCCATGTTTC
>JAFLJW010000385.1 GCA_022712815.1 Pseudodesulfovibrio sp.
TGTTTTAAGACAATTTAATTTTGAAACCGCCTTTGGCGGAATTGTCAGGTGACTTCGCCTCCGGCGGCCAAAGGGCAAGCCCTTTGGAATCCCAAACTGTTTTTATCAGGATTGGCCTTAACTTTACCAACATCAGCATAACGTGGTCACCGGGTAATGCTGAGGATGCTTATGGGTGAGCTTTGGCTGCGGCCTGCCTTTGTACTCGTTCACCGTCCCCTTGGCATAGGAAAGTGTCCATGGATCACGGGATGCCAACTGCCCACCGACAAAAACACACCGGACGCACCCCATAAGCTCTGCCAGGGAAAAGGCCGTTGTAATGACGGAACCGTGAAGCCTCAAGTCACCAAACTCACCAAAAACCTCGGGCAAAAATTCCCCGAACAAATATTTGTGGTGAAATTTGTCGCCGCCCAAATCGGCCAGACAATGCCCAACCAATATCGTGTCCGGTGCGACCGGGATATGTTTGAACACTTTTCCCGAAAGGATGGACATGTCGTTTATGACCGTAAAATGCGGCTCCACTCCCGCTTCAAGCAGGGGCTTGACCGCATTGTTGACGGATATGACCACTGCCCGGTCACGGTTGCGACGGATATATTCAATCCTGAAATTAAGGTCCGGTCCCGCTGCCACAATAATGGCGGTCTGGCCCTTGAGTGCCCCTTTCAAACACGAAATATCAGGGCGCGAAAGAAGGTCACGGAGATTCTCATATCCATGCACCTGCTGGTCATACGTGATGTCCCGGTGAATATTCCTGATTGGTCGGGACCGCTTCAGCCGCTGTCCGCCAAGCAGATACAGGTAGTGACGGTAATGAAGAATTTCAATGTATTCAATGAGTTGATCTGCCCAGGCTTTACAGTGCTCCCTGATTCGCTGCGTCATGAAAAAGGCGGGGCAGCCGGTCTGAAACATCGCTCTGGGCAGCATGTCCTGCAAAGGAGGGTCATAGGAACAAGGGTCGCCGGTAAAACAGAACACGCCGTTTCTGGCCAATCGAGGCAATGGCGTGGTTTCCAGAAAAGAAGCAAGCCTGCGCTCGTCCGGCTCAAAAATCAGGACAAGGGAATCCTGCCTGGAAAGAACCTGACGCATCTCCTGGCTGTCGGTCGCGCCCAGCATGACCACAAGGCGAGTCGAGTCAAAAACGATTTGCACGGTTGTGCCAGAGGGCACGGCCTTGAAAGTCGCCAGCCGGGAATCATGAAATGGGTACTGGTAGATGGGGTTCTCGAAAACACAAAGCGGATTATGCTCGGAAAACAGGTGAGGGCCGGAATCCGCCCCGTACTCCTGACGTTCCTCGATATTTTCCCCCAGACAAAGCACACCCAATTTTTCAAGTGCCAGTATCTTGCTGTTTTTCATATTCTTTTATCTGTATCTAGCTATAATATAATTTGATTTCAAAAAGACTCATCAAGATGACTATATCCTCGATTACTTTTCACCATCTGTAAATGGTGGCTTCCCCGCGACAACTTGTCAAGGGCGGGTGTAAACGGGAGTTGCCCCCCATTGCCCTTTGGAGTATTTACACCTCATGAAAATCGGCATTCTGCAACTCAATCCCGTGGTAGGAGACATCAAAGGCAATGCGGAGAAAATCCGCAAAGCCGCCCTGAAAGCCCAAACTCGCGGGGCCGACCTGTGCCTGACCCCGGAGATGGCACTCACCGGCTACCCGCCGCGCGACCTGCTATTCTACGATGGCTTTGTGAACACAACCCGCGCCATGGCCGAAAAACTGGCCCTCGACCTCAAGGATGGCCCGCCGCTCCTTTTGGGGTCCATTGAAAAAAATCGTTCCGGTCAGGGCAAACCTGTTTTCAACTGCGCTCTATGGTGCGAGGGGGGCGAGATTCGTCAGATATTTCGCAAAACACTCCTGCCGACCTACGATGTCTTTGACGAGGCACGATATTTCGAGCCGGCACCGGGGGATAACCCCAAGGAAAACATCCTTGAATTTCAAGGCCGGACCATCGGTGTGACCATCTGCGAAGACGCCTGGAACGACAAGGATTTCTGGGACACCCGCTCCTACTCCCGCGATCCTCTTGATGAAGCTGCCGCTCACAACCCCGACCTGATTCTCAATCTTTCGGCCTCACCCATATTCCTTGGCAAGCAAAAATTGCGTGAGGACATGCTGGGTGCGGTGGCAAAAAAATACTCGGTCCCCCTCATCTATGCCAACCAGACCGGTGGTAACGACGATCTGGTTTTCGATGGACGCTCCTGCGGATTCGCGCCAGACGGTTCCCTTGTGGGACGCGCTCCCGGATTCACCGAAGAGGTGCTTGTCATCGACCTGGACGACCTTCAGGGCAGCCCCATTGCTGAAGACGATTTTTCAAAGGCGTCCGAAACCTGGCAAACCCTTGTCCTCGGCACCCGTGATTATGTGCGTAAAAGCAGCTTCAGCAAAGCCCTGGTAGGACTCTCCGGCGGCATTGATTCCGCTGTCACAGCCGTGGTGGCCGTCGAAGCCCTTGGAGCGGAAAACGTCCTGTGCGTACTCATGCCCTCGCCTTATTCCAGTCAGGGGAGCATCGACGATTCGCTGAAGCTGGCGGACAATCTCGGTATCAAGACCCTGACCCTGCCCATCCAGCCGATCATGGACCAATTCGACAAGGCTCTGGCCGAGCCTTTCAAGGGGCTTGAGATCGACACCACCGAAGAGAATATCCAGTCCCGCATCAGGGGCAACCTGCTCATGGCGTTGTCCAACAAGTCCGGGGCAATGCTGCTGACCACCGGCAACAAGAGCGAGCTGGCCGTGGGCTACTGCACCATTTATGGTGATATGTCCGGCGGATTCGCCGTCATATCGGACGTGGACAAGACCGGTGTTTTCGATGTCGCCCGCTGGTATAACGAAAACATTAAACCAGCCATCCCTGAAAATATCATCACCAAGCCGCCGTCCGCAGAACTTCGGCCCGACCAGAAAGATCAGGATTCGCTACCGCCCTACGATATCCTCGACGGCATTCTCGGACTGCACATTGAACAGCACAAGTCCATGCAGCAGATCATTGAGGCTGGATTCGAGGAAAAGATCGTGGAGAAGGTGCTCAAGCTGGTCCGCTTCGCCGAATTCAAACGGCGACAGGCCGCGCCCGGCATCAAGCTGACACCCCGATCCTTCGGCACTGGCTGGCGCATGCCGCTGGCGTGCAAACGGGAACTGTAGACCTCGGTTACTTCGAGGGAACACCCGGCCATGGTTGTTTAAGAACCTCTTCCAAAACAAGCGTCTTGTCTGACGGCAGCAACGGCAGCAGATAATCTGCAGCCTCGCCGTATTGTTTTGAAATCAGCGTGACCGGGTTTCCGTGCAGGAATTTCGGAATTTCGTACGTGGGCAACTTGTTTTCAATGGCCTTGGTGTCCTTGCTCCAGGTATGGCGAAACTCCCATTTCCCTTGGGGAAAACGTGCTTCCAAGGACGTTGTGAAGTCTTGCTTTTCATCCGGGAAACAAAGGACCGGGATGGGCTTGCCGCGCAAGGACCAGTCGTTAAGACGAAACAGGGTCATGCTCTTTTGGAGCAGCTCTTTTTGTTTTTCGAGTATCTTCCGACTGAGATGCAACCGGACCTGATCGTTTGCCACGGGATGCAGATGCGAAATGAGTTTGCCTGCCGACAGAACAGGATTGTTCACAAGGGCCTTGGGATCTCCTGATGCATTGAGCGCATCCGCCTGACGCAGCATGAACTCCGCTTGCTGAAGCAATTTGGGAAGAGCTCGCTTGACCACTCTGGCATCAGGCAGGTCGTCGGCCTTTAAGGCCTCGCCCATGGCCTGCTGGAAAGCAACCCGGTTCAAAATCGACTCCTGCATAAAATCCACAGGAGCGGCAGGAGCCAGGACATCAGGGTTCAGGAGGCCACCAGGAGTGATGTTATAGCACGCTGTTTTCATATTCAAAGTCAATTCGGCAATTATCGTTTCAGCCTCGTATGCAGTGGCAAAGAGTTGCAGATTTGTTTTCCCGATGCCTCCATTGGCAAGCCTCACCGGAAAATGTTGACAATCAACGGCGGCAAGTGCCTCCTGATCCGTCAATTTCCCTTCTTGCTCTGCACCGGTTTCACCACCATTGAAATACCCGGTGTTATTATCGCTGTACGCAAGGTCAGAGCCAGCCAGCAGCAACTTTGACGGATGAAACAACTCTGCAACGCCGAGCATGGGAATGAGAGAACTGAGCCAGGAATTACGAATCTCGTACCCTTCCCTGAAAGCTTCAGGCTCAAACGTATCTATCCAGAAGACACCGGCAAAACGATTGATGTATTTTTTTACCGGCGCACATGACAAGGCGAACAGCCAGCTCTTGGAAAAGTCCATGTCTTCGGGATAATAATTCTGCTGCTCCCCATGGGTGTCCAGTTGAACGACAATATCCGGCACCACTCCCTGCTCCTGGCAAAACCTAAGCGTGCGTGACAGGCACAAGGAGACAAAGCGTTCGTTCAAAGCCTTGGTATGGGGAATGAGGCTGTTCAGGGATGGACCCGGCGCAAGGAGAAGCACAGGAAGGGACTGGGTAATATCTTCTAGCACACGGGCACGAGGGCGGTTCAACAAATTCGGTATATTTTCCAGCTTGTTGCTCTGGTAGAGAATATCTGCCAGCGGACCTTTGTCACCGCCAAGCCCCAAAGGGTCCGGCATGGACGTATCCTGCTGGGGAAACCAGACGTATTTGACATAGCAAAATACAAGGTACTTCTGTATCAACAGCACCTGTTCAAACTGGTCCCGAACCACTGCGGATGAAACAACAAGAGCTATTCCCTGAGTCATACGAGCAAGATCGAGTTGCACAATATGTCGGACCGTCTCCTGTCCTGCGTCCGGGTAGCTGATGATCTGTTCAGAATCTACGCTATCCTTACAGGTACAATCTCCGAGCGTGATGACCAGATTTTCCCCGTCATCGTAAGTGAGATGATCTATTTGGGTGAAGAATTTTTTTTTGCCCACTGAACAAAGTATCCTTGTTGCGGTGAATTCAGAATTATCACGCATACTACGATAAACAGCGAGTGAATTGCAACCTTCATGCCTGACCGTCCTGATAGGACCTTGCTTCCACTGGATTATTTCCCCGTCTCCTCGACTTTGCTATTGTCCCGAATCAAGGTATAGCCCAAAGCTCAAGACATGAATTCATTATAATCCGGCTGGAGAAACCATGATAGTCAGACGCCGTGCCCAAAAAAACGAATGGGTGAGGAACTTCTTCCTCATCATTCTCGCTGTCGGAGTCGTGGTGGTTTTCTTCAATCTGGATATCATCCGCCACGGCGAATCCGTCTTCAGCAAGAGTGCGGATAAAAAGCTCAA
>JAFLJW010000139.1 GCA_022712815.1 Pseudodesulfovibrio sp.
TCTCGACGTCAGGCGCGCTCTTGATGCCAAGGGGCTGGTGGTTACCGAATTCGGTCCCGGTGTCGAGCCGCGAGGCCACCATTTCCCTTTCAGGAACAGGCTTATCAGTGGATTGTCTCTGGGCGTTCTCGTTGCCGAAGCCGCTCACAACAGCGGTAGCTTGATTACGGCTCGTCTTGCCGGGGAGCAGGGGAAAGACGTTTTTGCTTTGCCCGGTCCCATCGGCCAACCGACTTTTACTGGCTGTCATCGACTCATCAAGCAGGGAGCGGCCCTGGTGGAAAGTGCAGGCGATATCGTCGAAATCCTGCGTTATGATTTCACTCGGGAACTTGAAGGCGTGCCGGATCCAAAGCCGATCAAGACGGAAGAGGAAATCTCTTCGAGTGAGTCCGTTGTGAAAAAGATTGCAAAAAAGAAGACAAAACGAACCGGGAAAAAGGCAAAGAACAAGTCACAGCCAAAGGTCAAGCCGGAAGAGACAGCCAGAAAACGACCCGGTGCGGTACAGCGGAAGTCCATGGTTCTAAATGAAGAAGAGCGCGAGATAATGACTGTCCTTGACCAAACGGACAAGATGCACATAGATGCCTTGGGACGACTGTTGGATTGGGATTCACCCAAAGTAAGCAAGGTGCTGCTCATGCTTGAAATGCGTGGGGCCGTGCAGCAATTGCCGGGTATGTGGTACCTGGCGCGAGAATCATAGCATTCTGTAATTCATTGATAAGATTGAGGGTATTATGGATTGGAAACTATTGGCCACGACTTTTGGCACTCTGTTTGTTGCCGAGTTGGGCGATAAGACGCAGCTTGCCTGCATGCTCATGACGGCAAAATCCCAGAAACCATGGACTGTTTTTATCGGGGCATCACTGGCTCTGGTGCTGGTCAGCTTTCTGGGGGTCATGTTTGCCCAGTTTATTTGTCAGTACGTCTCACCACAGGTCATAAAGAAGATCGCAGCCGTGTCCTTTGTCGTCATGGGGTGTCTGATATTCTTTGATAAAATATGATTGCCGGGCTTGAGGGAAATAGACAAGCCATGTACATTTGATTTCCCTGAAACCGGAGTTTAGAAATACGCAATCCTGAATTGAGACCACCTATGCAGAAGATACCTCTTGCCCTTGCCGCACCCGGCATGAAACTGGCCAAGCCCGTCACCAAGGAAGGGGGCATGACCATCATGGCCGAGGATATGGAACTGACCGAGAGTCTTATTTCCCGGCTTGAGAACATGAAAATTGATCGGATTACCGTTCAGGGCAATCCTGTAGACATGGGCGGAGCTGGAGCGGGTACCAAGTTTGCCGAGCGTATTGAGCGGCTGGACACCCTGTTCCGACGTTATGAGAAAGACAAGTGGATGATGAGGCTCAAGGTGCGTATGGGGCAATATTTTCAGATCAAGGCGGCTGCCCAGGAAGCTCGGATGAAGGCCATGGAAGCCCTTGATAGCGAAGATGAGAGCGAAGAAGCGTCTGAAAACGGCGAAGGTGAGGCATAGGATATGGATGAAGATCTGAAAACCATCATCAAAGGTGAGATCCTTCAAGTTCAGGACCTGCCGACCTTGCCCCATGTTCTGAACGAAGTCACCAAGCTCGTTGAGGACCCGGATGTTTCCAGCGAGGCCATTGCCAAGGTCATATCAACCGACCAGGTATTGTCCGCCAAGGTTCTCAAGATGGTCAATTCGCCTATCTACGGATTTCCCGGACGGATCAGTTCCATCCAGCATGCCCTTGTCCTGCTTGGGATCAACGTTGTCCGGGGTATCATCATCTCCACCTCGGTTTTCGACATGATGGTCGCGGCCATGAAGGGGTTGTGGGAGCATAGTCTGGGATGCGCAACGGCCTGTAATATCATCGCCCGGCGTGCCGGGTTCGAGGACCCGGAAGAATACGCCGTTGCCGGACTGCTGCACGACCTTGGAAAAGTTGTCACGGCCGTTCAGTTGCCCGACTTGCACAAGACCATTCTTGAGACGGTTGCGGCTAAGGACTTGACCTATCTTCAAGCCGAGAAGGATGTCATGGGTTTTGGTCACGATCGTATCAATGCCTGGCTTGCCCGTCACTGGGGCTTGCCGCCGAACATCCGTGAAGCCATGAGCCGCCATCATGCCCCGCAATTGGCCGAGTTTTACAAACCCATGTCCTGCGTGGTGCATGTCGGTGATTTTCTTGTACGATTGTTCGAGTTCGGCAATTCCGGCGACGACCAGACCGCCTACCTGCGGCCCGAAGCTCTCATTGAACTCAAATTCAAGATGACCGATCTCGACAAGGTTATGGACGAAATGTCCGACCAGCTCGTCGAAGTTTCGGACCTTACTTTTTAGAAGAGGATGCCTTCCCCAGACCCCATCCCCTCTCTTTTCCAAACTTTTTGTATGCGCATCCGCGCGGTTGTACGTTTATGCAGGGTTGTTCTGCTTTGACGAAGTTGTGGACTGGTGCTAGGTTTGGTTTATGAATCAGACCATTGAAAAAAGA
>JAFLJW010000140.1 GCA_022712815.1 Pseudodesulfovibrio sp.
TCAATTTGCTCCTGAGACAAGTTCACTTTAGCCATAGCGTCCCCATATTCATTCCAAACAAAAAGCATTTTCCTATATTTTTCAAGCATTGGATAGGGGCTATTAAAGTCGTAGGATTCTTTGCCATATGTCAGTTCTTGATATCGGCCCAAATCAAATATGAAGTAAGAACAGTATGCATACTGTTCAGTCTCATTGTTCCCATCAAATCCAGGGAACCGCCACTTTGGATTATCAATATTTCTTGTATTATTTATTTTGAAGCATGAAAAAGCAATTGCCCTATACATTTCAAGGATGGACAGAACTTCCTCACAATCTTCAATGGACATATCGTCTTCTATGCCATCAAACAGCCAACTATAATGTAACGCATATCCTGCCTCAAGAGCTGTCCGTTTGTTCACATAGCCCTTAGCATTAGATGGGTCGACCTTTTCAAGAATAGCATACTGATTGATGAGAACAAGGCGATCCTTTTTCGTCAGTTCCATTATAAACTCCAATTTTATAGATGAAGGGGAAATGTTTTTTTTAACACCATATTGCATACCATGTACGCATTCGTCATTCAAGCGGGATAAAAATTAAAAACCCAATAAAGAAAGCCTCTTGTTATCCAAGGGGCTTTCTTTTTACAGGCACAAACTTCCAAGGTCCGATTCTTGCTAGGTTTCAACAGGTGGTAATTTCTTCCTGAATGGAGCAAGCCATGATCGACCCCGTAGGTACCAAATCAATATTTCCCTGCACCGGATGCAACGTCAAAGACGCGCGCAAACTGATCCGCACTGCCGAAGACGGCGAATTATCCCTTGTTCCCGAAAAGACTGAAGAAGAAAAACAGCTTGAATCATCCAGCTTTTCCTGCAGCAAGCAACTGACGCCGGAAGAGGAAAAGCGCGTGCTTTTCCTCAGGAACATGCTCTCCCAGATACTTGCCCTGGCTGGCGGTCAGCCCACTGATGAGCAAAAATCGCGTATCAGGGAAATCGAACAGGAACTGGAAAAAATCACCGGGATCAAAACGCGCTCCCGCATCTCGGATGCAACATCCAAGATGCCAGGCAAGAGTGATGAAGAAAAAGAAGAAGAGCAGCAGGAAAAACAGATGCGCGGTATCGACCCAAAAGAAGCAATTCACAACAACATTCCGGAGATGACTACTAAAGACGGTTCGGCAACCATGCAGATATTGAGACGCAATGGTATCGCAGCATACCTGAAAGACACGGACTTCGGGACGTTGGGCGGCATCACCTCAATCAAGGCTTAGCTTAAGACTGATGCCACCTTCCCGGCATTTGCCAGAATCTCATCCTTGTCCGCCAATCCATCGACAAACCGTTTTGGAATTCCTGCAAGGCCGACCATGGCCCCGGCCAATGCGCCGGTCATGGACGCGCGGCCCATGTTGTTTCCGCCACCATTGACGGCAGTGAGCACAGCGGTTTCAAAATCCCCCTCGAACCGATTCGCAAGCCAGTAGGCCGCCGGGGTCAAAAAGCCGAGCTGGCAAGCCAGACCATAGATTTGTGCGATGGAATGGGCAGGCTCGACAACGATCTCTCTGTTTTTTGCCGCATCACAAATGAACGCGGGATGCAAAAAAACATCTATGAATGCCCGGTCCACTTCGTTTTGCGCCCAGCCAGTGAGTGCCTTGCCCGAATTATTAAGCCCCACTCCGCGAATCAACCGACAGACGGAAAGGATAAAGGCAAGGGACTGCGCCTTGATGAACGGCTCGGCATGGGTCAGGTGAATATTGTGCATGGCCTGGGCAGCCAGATCACGCGGCTTGTCCGCATAACGTGCAGCCAACATGACACCGCGAATGGCTGCCTCCGCAGTATCCGCGCTGCCGGCAGCTTCACTCCACGAAATATCAGTCTTGCGTGCCTGCCAGACCTCGCGCATGGCGATATCGGTATAGCGACCACCTTGCGGTGTTCCATCCAGCGTATCGAGGAAAGCATCGAATTTGGCAGTAAAATCCGGTTCGTCGTATTCGCCCTTGTCCGCCAAAGACTGAAGGATGAGCATGGAGACCTGTCCGGTCTGCGAAACATCACCCGCCTTGCAGCCATCGTGATACCGTCCCGCTCGGGGAGCATGATAGTCAGTAATCCACTGACCAAAATCCGCCCGGAGTTCTTCGAGGTCGTAATACCAATGCGGCCCAAGCCCCAAAGCATCGCCCACGAACAGGCCGACAACGGCACCCATGGCCCGATCTTTTCTACTCAGTTCCGCCATGAGCAGTCCTCCTGTCCGAACGAATCAACGCTATTGACGCGCGGTTTTTTGCAGGGCTTCCTTCAAAAGACCATTGGAAAGCGGCGGTTCGCCATGCTGCGTATCCCAAACAGTTTCAGGGCCGCCCTCAAGGGCCTTGTCAATGACTTCATCCATATTCCTGACCGGGATAATCTCAAGATCCTTGAGAATGTCCTTGGGGACATCCTTGAGATTCTTTTCATTCTCCGCCGGGATGAGCACGGTCTTGATCAGACCGCGATGGGCGGCCAGAAGCTTCTCACGCAATCCGCCGATGGGCAGAATCCGTCCGCGCAGGGTAATCTCACCGGTCATGGCAAGATCGTTACGAATGGGAATATTGAGCAGCGCGGAAATAAGTGCAGAGGTCAGCGTGATACCGGCACTGGGACCATCCTTGGGCGTTGCTCCGTCCGGGACATGGATATGAATATCCACACTCTTGTAGAAGTCCGGCTTCAATCCGAGCAGGTCTGAACGGGCGCGGATATAGGAAACAGCCGCACGCGCAGATTCCTGCATGACATCGCCGAGCTTACCGGTAATCTCCACCTTGCCCTTGCCGGGCATGAGTACGACCTCAACCAGCAGCATTTCGCCGCCGAGCTGGGTCCAGGCAAGGCCGTTGCAAACACCGACCTGAGCTTTTTCTTCCCGCTCACCGTAAGTAAACTTGGTCACGCCAAGCATCTTCTCAAGACTCTGCTTGCTTATGTGGATGACCTTTTCTCGGTCATTATCCTCGACAATCTTCATGGCGGACTTGCGACAGATGGCTGCGATTTCGCGCTCCAGATTACGCACCCCCGCTTCCTTGGTATAATATCGAACCACGTTCAGGATGGCGTTTTCAGAGAACTTCAGATTATCCGTCTTCAGTCCATGCTGCTCAATCTGCTTGGGCAGCAAAAATCCCTTGGCAATTTCAACCTTCTCGGTTTCCAGATAACCGGGCAGGCGAATGATCTACATGCGATCCTGCAACGGCAGAGGAATACCTTCCAGGCTATTGGCCGTGGTGATGAAAAAGACCTTGGACAGATCGTAATCAAGGTCCAGATAGTGATCGTTGAAAGCGTAATTCTGTTCCGGGTCAAGCACCTCAAGCAACGCAGAGGAAGGATCGCCCCGGAAATCGGCACTCATCTTGTCCACTTCATCCAGACAGATAACCGGATTGTTGTACTTCACCCTTTTGAGCGACTGAATGATCTTGCCGGGCATGGCACCGACATATGTACGCCTGTGCCCGCGAATCTCGGCTTCATCACGCACCCCGCCCAGCGACAGACGCAGGAACTCGCGGTCCATGGACCGGGCAATGGATTTGGCGATGGATGTCTTGCCCACACCGGGAGGGCCGACAAAGCACAGAATCGGACCTTTCATGGTCTCGACAAGCGTCTGCACGGCCAGATACTCAAGGATACGCTCCTTGGGCTTTTGCAGACCGAAATGATCTTCATCAAGGATTGTGCGGGCCAACTTGATGTCAACATCAGAGTCGTCCTTGATATCGTCCCACGGCAGGTCGAGAATCCAGTCGATATAGTTGCGAACCACGGTGTACTCAGCACTGCTGGGCTGCATGGTCCGCATTTTCTTGATTTCCTTGTGAACACGCGCACGGTTCTCATCGTTCATGGTCTTGGCTTCGAGCTGATCTTCCAGCTCCAGAGCCTCGGCCTGGGGATCGTCCTCGCGGCCCATCTCCTTGTTGATCGCCTTGACCTGTTCGTTGAGATAGTATTCGCGCTGATTTTTCTCCATCTGATCTTTGACACGTCCCTTGACGCGCTTCTCGATGGAGACGATTTCTATTTCGCCAAGCAACAATTCATAGACCTGCTCCAACCGTATGAAAGGATCAAGCTCTTCGAGAATTTCCTGCTTGCGCGCAAAATCAATCTTTAAATGCGGCATGACCTGATCGGCAAGCTGACCCGGTTCCTTGATGGTGCTCATGGCCAAAATGGCTTCGGGAGCCACTTTTTTGTTGACCCTGCCAAATTCATCCAGAGATTCATGGATGGCCCGGATGAGAGCCTTGGCCTCAGGCGTGGCCTTGAGATTCTCTGTCAGGGAGGTGACCTGAACCTTGGGATAATCGCCTTCTTCCTCGACATCATATGAAATTTTGCCGCCGTCAGATTCCCATGTGGCACGGGAAACGCCCTCGAACAACACCTTGATGGTGCCGTCGGGAAGCCTGAGCATCTGCAATATCTTGCTGACCGTACCGATCTCATAAAGATCGTCCGGTTCAGGATGTTCTTTTTCAGGGGTTTTCTGGGTAACCAGAAAAATTTGCTTGCCGTAATCGGCAACAGCGGTCTCAATGGCCTTGATGGAGGCCTCGCGGCCAACAAACAAAGGCACAATGGACCGGGGAAACATGACAACTTCCCTCAGGGACATCATGGGGAGAGTCAATATCTCAGGGGATTTCTTGCCGTCAAAACCAAAAGTCGGCATGGATTCCTCCGCGGGTTGTATATATGGCTAAATCTGCTTCTCCGGGCGAACAATTACCCTCAATAAAGGAAAGTAAGAACGCCGGGCCTATTGTCAATTATCCGAGTCTCTGATTAGGCGGATTTGACTTCCTGATGGTAAAGAAGCAGCGGCTCCATGTCGTTTTCCACTACGGCCTGGTTGATTATGCACTCACGCACATCGGGAAGCGATGGCAGCTTGTACATGATCTCAAGCATCGTTTTTTCAATGACGTTTCGCAGACCGCGAGCACCAGTTTTACGCTCAATGGCCTGCTTGGCAATGGAGGTCATGGCGTTCTCGGTGAAAGTCAGTTCCACCTTGTCCAGTTCAAAAAGCTTGCGATACTGCTTGAGCAAGGCATTCTTGGGTTCCTGAAGGATGCGAATCAAATCATCCTCGGTCAATTCCTCAAGCGCAGTCTGCACAGGGATACGACCAACAAATTCAGGAATAAGACCGAACTTGATGAGATCCATTGGCTGAGACTGTGCAAGCAGCTCGCTCATGGGCACCTCTTTCTTGGCCTCCACCTTGGCACCGAAGCCCATACCTGACCCCTGACTGCGCTGCTGGACAATCTTGTCCAGCCCGATGAACGCGCCACCAAGAATAAAGAGAATATTCGAGGTATCCATGCGGATGAATTCCTGCTGGGGGTGCTTGCGTCCGCCCTTGGGAGGAATATTGGCCTCGGTTCCCTCAATGATCTTGAGCAACGCCTGCTGGACACCTTCGCCGGACACATCGCGGGTAATGGACGGACCATCGCCCTTGCGTGCGACTTTGTCGATCTCATCAATGTAAATGATACCCCGACTGGCGGAATCAATGTCATAGTCGGCATTTTGCAGCAGTTGGACCAGAATGTTTTCGTCATCCTCACCAACATAACCGGCTTCGGTCAAAGTGGTCGCGTCCGCAATGGCGAACGGCACTTTGAGCACACGGGCCAGCGTCTGGGCCAACAAGGTCTTGCCGGAACCGGTGGGACCGATAAGCAGAATATTGCTCTTGTCGATCTCCACTTCGTCAGAACCAGTGTTGGCCGCTGCATAAAAAACACGCTTGTAGTGATTGTGCACGGCAACAGACAGAATTTTTTTGGTCTGTTCCTGGCCGATGACGTACTCGTCCAGCAGAGCCTTGATCTCCTGCGGCGGCAACAGACGGCCATCTTCGAATTCTTCGCTGATGGTCTCCTGAGCCATAATATCATTGCACAGGCTGACGCATTCGTCACAGATATAAACATCAGGACCGGCGATCAGCCGCTGGACATCCACCTGAGTCTTGCCGCAAAAGGAACAAGTCAGTTCAGATGAAGTTGTATTCTTATCAGTCATTCCTTACCCTTCTTTACCTTCTTCCACATCCGCCCTGGATGTCATGACCTTGTCGATAAGGCCATACTTCAGGGCATCTTCGGACGACATAAAATAATCACGTTCAGTATCCTTGCGGATCTTTTCCAATTTCTGCCCGGTATGCAACACCAGAATATCATTGAGCTCATCCCTGAGACGCAAGATTTCCTTGGCCTGGATATTGATATCCGTAGCCTGCCCCTGAGCACCGCCGAGGGGCTGATGAATCATGATGCGGCTATGAGGCAGGGAATAGCGCATACCGGCCTCTCCCGCTCCAAGCAACAATGCGCCCATGCTGGCGGCCTGTCCCATACAGAGAGTGGCCACCGGTGCCGCAATATACTGCATCGTGTCGTAAATCGCCATCCCGGCGGAAACCGATCCGCCCGGAGAGTTGATGTACATATAGATTTCCTTTTCCGGGTCCTCGGACTCCAAAAAAAGAAGCTGAGCGCAAATAAGGCTTGAAACGTGATCGTCGATACCGCTGCCAAGCAAGATAATCCGGTCTTTCAACAGACGGGAATAAATGTCGTACGCACGTTCGGTGCGACCGGTCGTTTCTATGACCATCGGAATGGCGACCATGAACGTCTCCTTGAAAACTTTTGTAGTTTATCGGATGGCGGACTCAAAACCATTAGCTTTTCTCCACTTGGAGGAACGTGCAGCAAGTCTGATTCCGCTTTCTTTCAGATTGATACATTATGCTGGATTTTCCCTTGAAGGACAAGGAGAAACTTACAATTGAAGCTTGGTATAGATAGGTATGAACAAGCAATGGTCAAGGCCAAAACGGCAAAAAAACAGCGGTCCTGACTTGTCCTGGCCGCCCAGACTGTTGGCAAAGTCAACTCTGGCAGGTTGTTGACAAAGGTTCGAGTGCTAGGCGCAAAAAAAGTTCAAGGCCGACGCGTACTTCCTGTACGTTAGGATTTGAACTTTTTTGCAGCAACGACGCAATCGGGTCTTTGTCAGCAACCTGAGCGGCCCGGATTTGTCCGGGCCGCTGATTCGCAATCTATCGATCGGTCAAACTATTTATCGTCGGCCTTTTTAGCCGGCTTCTTGGCAGTCGCCTTCTTGGCCGGGGCTTTCTTAGCAGCAGCCTTCTTGGCCGGAGTCTTCTTGGCAGCATCTTTTTTGGCTGGCTCTTTGCCATCGGACGGTGGCTCGATTTCCTTGACCTCTGCGGCATCATAGATCAGCTCGGAAGCCTTGTCGCACATCAGGCGATCTTTCAGAGGCATGAGGAGGTTGTTGTCCTCATAGTACTTCTTGAGCTCATGCAGAGGCTGTCTGGTCTGCATTGCCATCTGAGTCATGGTCGCGTCGATCTCTTCATGGGAGATTTCCAGATTTTCCTCGGCAGCAACGGCCAAAAGGAAAATTTCAGTTCTGACCGTACTCTCAGCCTCATTCTTGAACTCGTCACGAAGCTGCTGGGGAGTCTTGCCAAGGGACTGAAGACCCTTGCCCTGACGATCCAGCTTGTATTCGAGGTCTTGCAACAGGCGATCAATCCGATCCTCAACCATGGAAGGCGGCAGGGGAAATTCCTTGATGCCCCCTATGATGGTGGAAAGCAACTGGCTCTGGGCAGCGGACTTGTTCATCTCCTTGCGCTGGGAAGCGTAAGACTCATGAATGCCCTTGCGCATGGTCTCGACATCCTTGAAGCCAGCCTTCTGGGCCACGGAATCGCTCATCTTGGGAGTGATGCGTTCCTTGATGGCGTGCAGCTTGGCTTTCATGATCACGGTCTGACCAGCCAGATTCTCATTGATGAAATCTTCGGGGAAGGTGATCTCAGTCTCACCGGACTCGCCAGTGAGCATGGTCTTGAGGAGCACTTCAAACTCAGGCAGAGCCTGATTCGTGCCAAGCACCAGATCAAAGTTCTCGGCCTGGATGCCTTCAACGATCTTGCCATCCTGGTACGCGCCAAAGCTCACGGAGCAAACTTCGCCGTCCTCGGGATTACGGACATCCTTGATGACCTTGACCTCGGCATTGTTTGCCAAAATGCGAGCTTCGACTTCAGCGACTTCGTCATCGCCGACAATGGCCTTCACTTCATCGACTTTCAATTCCTTGTACTTGGGAAGGTCGAGTGTGGGAGCGATTTCAAACTCAATGGAATATTTGAAATCTTCATCACGAACCAATTCCTTGGCATCGACATCAATACGGGACATGGGCTGAATGCTCAGGCCGCTCATGATCTCATTGATCTGGTAATTGATCAGGTCAGTGGTGGCTTCACCATAAATCTGACTGCGATACTTGGACTCGACAACCGAAGACGGAACCTTGCCCTTGCGAAAACCCTTGACGTCAGCCTGCATGCGAAACATGGCAATTGCAGTCACGATTGCAGCAGTGGCTTCTTCGGCCGGCACCTCAACAGTGATTTTCCGTTTTACCGGTGAAATGTCTTCAACATTGTATTCCATGACAACCTATCCTCCTGAAAACGCCTCATTGG